>NZ_JBWDLI010000011.1:30318-161515 GCF_056238625.1 Colwellia sp. F1 | reverse complement strand
CTTTACCAGTAAGTTTTTTACCTGATTGAAGTGCTTTAACTGCATCTTCGAAGTTGAATTGATTTGTCATGTGTCATTCCTGTTTTTTACCAGTTTACCGAAATGACACAGATTTTTGAACATTACCAAATTAAGCGCTAAAACTGCGATAATTGCGAAAAATTATATTTTCCTAATGTTAAACTCTATTTTAAATAATAAAAGAATTAATTTGTACCTTTAAAGCCTGATTTGATGGGATGAACATTACTTTAAGTGTTTATAATAGATTTCTGTAGGCTCTTTACATAGTCAAAGAGTGTTTGCTATTGTTTTATTACTCATTATAAATAAGGAAATTTAACTATGTCTATCCATTCCCTAGTAGAAATCCAAGAAGTCTTAAATATCAACTTAATAAAACATCCATTATTCGTAGAAGGGATGAACTTTGATTCAGTGGAATACAATGAAGACCTGAAATGTTATGTGCCTAGGGTTAAGAATATGGGTAGTGAGGTCTACAACCCCACCAATATTCAAGCAATCTATAAAGAAGTCACTCAGGATACTTTTCAGCAATTAGGTATTTAGTTTTTTAAATCGGACATAAGGAATACAAATAAAATGGAGTGGAATTCTTTAATTGCGATAATTTCTGCTAATACAATAGTTTTAGGGGTTTTAGCATTTTTAGCCAAATCTATTATTACTCATTGGTTAAACAAAGATATCTCAACGTTTAAAAGCAATATAGAGCATGTTGCTAAAGAATCCTTTGCTGTAGTTCAGTCTGATCTTGAAAAAGAAAGAATTCGATTACAAGTTTCATATAGTGGCATCTTTGAGAAACAAGCTGAAGTTATTATTGAGTTATTTAGATTATTGACCGACTTTGAGAGTCATATAAATAATGCCATCAACTCTAATAAAGATGATGAAAAAAGTTATATTAATTTTTTTCAATCATGGAAGAAACTACTTAATTATTTTAGCTTAAACCGAATTTTACTACCTAAAGATTTAGACCAATTAATAGACGAATTCCAAAGTGGTATCTTTTTTGGTATAGATGAGTATAGGAGGCTAGAAAAACGACTATATCGTCAGCACTTAAAAGATGAACAAGTGAATGAAATATTCGCAAGGCAGGATGTTCTTCTGGAAGAACTTAATAGAATTAAAAAATTAAAAGAAGAATTAACACATCAATTACGCCTAATTATAGGAGTTTCAGAGTGATACCTCAGACGAATATTAAATGAAAAATTTAACATTTTGAAAAAAATAAGGATAATTATGAAAGCTGAAATTAGTTATATTAATAAAGATACCCAAACGTATGCTGCAAAAATTGAAGGTTATACTGATTATGTGGTTATTGAGGTGTTGGAAGGTTTGCGAGTTGATATACATCGACTCTTTGATAAGTTTCTTATATCAATAAAACCTGATTGCTATACATTGGTTGTTTCTGCAAGTATTCAGGATAAATACTACCAGTCTTTAAATGGCAAAAAACTTTTTCAAAATACGATTAAACCTTCTTCAAATATACTAAAAAAACACTATTTGTCTTTTTTGAAAATTGATAAACAACGCTAATAACAAGTTACTTCAATTTAATCAACAAATCCCCTTATTTTAAATTACGAAGAGTTTGGAGTTCTAGTGGTTTGTAATTTACAAGGTGCGCTGAGCCTTACATTGAAATGATGGAACGTCATCTTGTATCTTTGTTAACATTAAGCCAGTGATCATCAGAGAGTTCTTCAGCTAGCCAATTGCGGACATTAATGCTTTGCAAATTCAGGAGCATATTTAAGGTAATATTAACCAAAATTCCCTGCTCACTTGTGAGGCTATTTTAAGCTCATTGCAGCCGTAACCCCTGAACCACTATATGTTATTTTGAGCCTGAAACAGTCGTAAATGTTTATAGATATGATGTCATAAGCTCTGCTTTGAGATATCAAAGCAGAGCTTCAAGTTTAGGCTATGGTTTTAACTAATTTCTGAGCTTGTCCCTTTCGATCTAGCATTCCACTATATCGAGTGAGAATAAGTGCAATTAAAACAACAATTGCGCCAACCCAAGGAGTATTCATTAAACCATATTCTTCAACGATGATACCGCCTCCCCATGCTCCTATTGCAATGCCTATATTAAAAGCTGCGATATTTAGACCCGATGCAACATCTACTGCATCAGGTGTATACTTTTCTGCTAGTTTTACAATATAAACTTGTAAGCCAGGTACATTGCCAAAAGCAAATGCTCCCCATACTAAAATAGTTATCACAGCTGCAACTGGATTATAAGCGGTAAAGTTTAAGACTAATAATATAGCAGCAAGTCCTGAAAAAATTATTGTTAACGCTTTAATAGGACCAAAATTATCAGCCATTTTTCCACCCCATATGTTTCCTACAGCAACTGAAATACCGTACACTAAAAGTATTAAACCTACCGAACTAGATTCAAAGCCAGTTACTTCATTAAGAATTGGTGCTAAGTAAGTAAAAGCAATAAAAGTTCCACCATAGCCAATCGCTGTGATCGCATAAACTAATAATAACCTTGGATGAGTTAACACTTTAACCTGTGCGGCAAGATTAGTTGGTTTAGCTTGCTTTAAATTGCTAGGGACGAGTATAGCGCTGCCAATCATGGCTAATAAACCTAAAATAGATACGGTTAAAAAAGTAGCTTCCCAACCAAAAATTTGACCGATATAAGTACCTAATGGAACCCCAGTTACTAAAGCAACGGTTAATCCTGTGAACATAATGGCAATAGCACTTGCTCCTTTTTCTTTCGGTACTAAGCTGGTGGCAATGGTAGAGCCTATGGAAAAAAATACGCCATGTGCCAGTCCTGTTAATATTCTAGCTATTATTAATGCTTCAAAACTAGGTGCCTGCCAAGCGACTAAGTTTCCAATAACAAATAACCCCATAACCGATAATAAAACACTTTTTCTATTCCACTTACTTGTAAAAGCGGTTAAAACAGGTGCTCCAATCGCTACACCTAATGCGTATAGGCTAACCAATAAGCCTGCTGAAGGGATTGATATACTAAGGTCTTGTGCCATTGTTGGTAGTAATCCAACAATCACAAATTCAGTTGTTCCTATCGCAAAAGCGCTGAGTGCTAATGCAAGTAATGCTAGTGGCATCATAATCTCCAAGTTTAATTAATACAGTGGTGTGAAGTTAGGGAGTTGTAGAAGCCCTTACTTCTATTTGTTGGCGTAATTATTACCTGCTAGACTGTTGCAATAAACAGTGTTATTTACAAAATACTATTGTAATAAATGGAGTTAATTTGAATTTAAAAACAAGATCAGATGATTTAGAGCTTTTATTAGCCGTTCTTGAGTTTGGCGGATTCTCTGCTGCCGCTGACGCATTAAATATTCAAGTTGCTCGTATATCACGCTCTGTAACGAAAATAGAAAAAGATCTTGGAGCAACTATTTTAATTCGTACAACTAGACGAGTTATGCTGACAGATGAAGGTAAGAAATTTGTTGATGCGGTAAATATTGGTCTTCAGCATATTCATAATGCAGAAGCAGAAATAACCGTTAAAGCAAAGATCCCTCAAGGGAAGTTACGTATTGATGCTGTTAGCCCATTTATATTTCATCAAATAGCGCCTCATATAAATGCTTTTAAAAAAGCTTACCCTAGTATTGAAATTGAGCTTAATTCTAATGAGGGAATAGCCGATTTAATTGAGAAACGTACCGATGTAGCAATTAGAATAGGGAAATTAGATGACTCAACATTACATGCCAAAACTTTAGGAAAAAGTTCCCTTTTTATCGTTGCTTCTCCTCAATATATTGCACAAAACGGCTTACCTAAAAAGCCAACAGATTTGAAAAACCATACATTAATCGGTTTTTCAAATATCAAAACTCTTAATAAATGGCCGATTAGAGAGTTAGATACAATCACACCGACAATAACGGCAAGTAATGGAGAAACCATCCGTCAACTAGCTTTGTCGGGAGTTGGTATAACATGTTTATCTGGCTTTATGGTTAATCACGATATCGAGTCAGGTAAGCTCATTTCATTAATAGACTCGTATAGAATTGAAGGTACTGATAGGGAGTTGGTGAATGCTGTATTTTATAAATCGTCGGCAGCTTATGAAAGGGTTAAAGCATTTATAGACTTCATCAAGCCAAAATTAACATTATAATTAATATTATTTTGGGTTTATAGTCGCTTTGTTGACTATCAAGATGACGGTAGTTCAACTTCTAATGAACACTAAAAATAGCTCAAAAATCCATTGATGTTAATGTCAGCAATCGTATCAAAGTGACTATTGGATTGAGTGATTATTAGAAACAGTTTTAGACCGCTTTAGGCTCCTAGCTGACTTAAATTTAGGTGAGCATAATCACTAATACATTAGATATGTTTAAGGCTCATTTGAATATAATCAACTATATGAGTCAGATTAATTGCGACTTCCTCCATCGTTGGTTCGAAAATTGTCAAAATTCGCATTCTAATAATCATGTTCTATAGTTAAAGAATGATACATTAAGGATGATGATGACATGAAAGGATATCCACCAGTAATACTCGTTGATACTTGGTTGTTTATAGCGACCAATAAACATACAGCGCTAACTCACTCTAAATCACATGCCATTAATGCCATCAATATTTATTTTGGCTCAGTCGAGTTAGCATCCTTATATACTGAACAAGTTAAACGGGGAAGTGTAGATTCATTCTTATTTGATAAGATTGATTATCCCCCAGAGTTTACTGACTATATGTGAAGCTTATTAACTAAAGATTTAAAGCATCACATCGACTTTTAACAATGTTATTTTCACTTTTTTGTAGCATGGTAATCTTTTCTGCTCTACTGCATTCCCAGGCATCTACGGGATACATTTTATCCCAAGCAGCCATTAGTTGGCGTTGTGCTTTGCTCATGTTATATCGCTTATACGTATCTTCCATATATAAATATGTGCGTGCTATTCTTCCTCTGGCTGCCTCAGGCGGCTCTGCCTTACGATTTTCAATTTTCATTGCACAACTACCAAAATCACTTTTAACATCAGGTAACATGGTGAAGTTATAATTACTTCTTAAAGCATTAACTGCGCCAATGGCAGGGTAAAGATTAAACATGTCTGCTTGCATATATCTGTATTCTATATTTACTTTCTCTGCACATTTACGTCCCTTGAATGCTTTCCCTTTATTACTAAGACATTGCTCATGACCTTCACGCCATTCAGTAAAAGTACGACCAAAGTTCTCTGCTGGTAGTGCATGCTCCCATTCTATTTTTTTAGCGCGTTTGAGATATTTAGAGGTAGTAAACCCTTTAGGTGGTATCACTTCCTTCTTAATATTAAATGTAGCATTGCAATAAAGTGTTTTACGGTGGTCGTTATACACCTTTTGCTCTAATAATCTTTTGGCTTTACTAAAGGATTGTATCTCTTGGTTTGCGGCTATAGCAGGGGTTGCTATTAAAATGGCAACCAATAAGCTTAAAATTGTTTTCATTCTTCGACCTATGGATAAATTGTTATGTAAATATGCCTATTATCTTTATTGATTATCAGGCACAGCTCGATGTGAGTGGTTTACGAATTAAGTATCTAAAACCTCAAGTTTAACACTCAACTCGTTATGCTGCATTGAAGATAAGCGTCATCAATTTATCTGATGAATAAACCTTTCTAAAATTTAATAATGAAACTATACTGTATAAAAATACAGTTAATTAGGTTTTTTTTATGAAAGTGATACCTATTTATATTGAAGCAGGGATAACTGGCTTCGAGTCCCCAGCAGCAGAATATAAGGAGCTCAGCTTATCATTAGATAAGTTACTTATCCGTCATCCTAATGCCACCTTCATTGGTCAAGCATCAGGTCACTCGATGCAAGATATCGGGATATTTGATGGTGACTTACTCATAGTTGACCGCTCACTTGCTGTTAAAAATGGTGATGTGATAGTGGCTAATTTTAATGGATGCTTTGTGTGTAAAATAATAGATAAGCCACAGGCAAGATTGGTGTCAGCCTCCAAAGGTCATCTACCAGTGAAAATAAACCCTGAAGATGATTTTCAATTAGAAGGTGTTGTTACACGCTCCATTAGACTACATCATCAAGCCCCAGAATTAACAGCATGTATGCACTAGTTGATGCAGTTTCTTTTTACGCCAGTGCGGAAAAGGTATTTGACCCAAGCATCAGAAATAAGCCTGTAGTTGTATTGACCAATAACGATGGGTGTATTTGTGCTGTATGCCCTATTGCTAGGAAGTTAGGTATCCCTAAGTTTGAGCCTTACTTTAAAATAAAATGGTTTTTAGAAAAACACGGTGTTGTTGTACGCTCTTCTAACTATGAGCTTTATGCCGATTTAAGTGAACGGATGATGAATGTTATC
Source organism: Colwellia sp. F1 (assembly GCF_056238625.1). NCBI lineage: Bacteria > Pseudomonadati > Pseudomonadota > Gammaproteobacteria > Alteromonadales > Colwelliaceae > Colwellia > Colwellia sp. F1. The sequence goes on along the minus strand of NZ_JBWDLI010000011.1, from coordinate 155,079 downwards.
GCACGGTATTGTGATAATCAGCACATTTATTCTATCGATGAATCCTTTCTATTATTTAAAAATTATAATGGCTTAATTAAAGATTGGCACAAATACGGTCATGAAATTAGACGAGCCATTTGGAAAGAAACCAAGCTACCTGTCGGAGTAGGCTTTGGCATAACACCCACCCTAGCCAAAGCAGCTAACCATGCAGCAAAAAAACTCAGTGGTTATAATGGCGTAGCTGTCATTGATAACATCCATAACGGTAAAATAATTTTAGAAAAGATGACTGTCAGTGATGTATGGGGCGTTGGGAGAAAAATAGCTCAGCGGTTGAATCAACAAGGTATTCAGACAGCCTACCAATTATCGGCTCAAGACCCTAAAGCAATGAGAAAGGAATTTAGTGTAGTCACTGAAAGAACAATTAATGAGTTAAATGGTATTAGCTGCTTATCGTGGGATGACATTAAAGGATCTAAACGGGAAATATTTTCAACGCGTAGTTTTGGTCAGCGTATTGTTGATATCCATACATTACAATCAGCACTAGCGACACACGGAGCTATTGTTGCTAAAAAAGTAAGGCAACAGTCCTCGTTAATTAAAAAGCTCATGATTTTTGCATCCAGCTCACCTCACGATGATAACTATTATAAACACGCAATGGTTTACCACTTTCCGGTAGCAACAGATAACAGTTGTGATATTGCTAAGGCGATTAGTATAGTGCTAGCCGATATATTTGTTGTTGGGGTTCGTTTTTATCGTTGTGGGGTTGGTGCTATTGGATTAGAAAGTAGAGAGTTTCAGCAACCTGATTTATTCATGCCTGATAATTCGAATCCAGTGTTAATGAAGTGTTTTGATACTATCAACAACCGTTATGGACAAGGGACTTTGAAACTCGGTAGTGAAGGTCAGACCGACACATGGCAAATGAAGAGAGACTTTCTAAGCCCTCAATTCACAACAAACTGGAAAGACATACCTAAAATTAGTTGCTAAACCAATAATCACCAAATCTGATAAATAGGCCCTTAAAGAATTGCCCTCTATTGTATCTTTGTTAACGTTAAACTAACAAACAATAAAACCACCCTCAGATAGCCACAAAAGCGATCATTAAACTTTTGAGAAACCATGATCATACTCAGGATAAGTTTAACTAACCTCAGATCGGGTTAAGCCTTAACCATAGCATTCTTCTCTACATCATTAATATTAAGGGTTGGCTTGTTTTCTTTAAGACAATAAGCCACTAATCCTGCAAGTAAATTCAACATAAACCCATTAGGGCTGCGATGACGAGAGTGTTCTATTTGAGAAATATTCTTTAATTGACCATTTATCGTTTCGATAATAAACCGTCTAGATAACATGGCTCTATCCCATAATGACATTGCTTTGGCTTTCATGTTACTACGTACTGTCGTTATTAAATCAACACCTTTTTCTTTTAAATCGGCTGTTAATTTTTTGCTGATATAACCTTTATCAGCATACAATTTTCCTTTGAGGTTTTTAGCTAATGCTAATACAGGCTTTGTGTCGTGAACATTGCCAGTTGTTAATTTAGCATCAACTATTTCACCTTTAAAGTTGGTGACTAAGTGGAGTTTGAACCCATAAAACCAACCCATTGTTCCTTTGCCGCGTTCGGCTATACCGTCAAATGTTTTGTGTCTAGGTATTCTTAGGTTATGACATACTTTTATGCTTGTAGAGTCAATGTATTAGGCGACAATTAGCTTGGCCGGTTCACGACAATTAGCTTGTCTGGTTTTGGTACACTTCAGATATATCAAATTCAACAGAGAAAGATATGTCTGGAAAACCCATAACCAAACAACAGGTTAATTTATATATGTCTTATCGTAAGGACCATAAACAAACAACAGCTGCCGCCCAAGCGGGGATGTCAGAGCGCACAGCCAGTCGCATTGATACAGGGCAACATTCAACAACAAAGCAACCTAGAGCATATCGAACCCGAAAAGATCCCCTTGATGGTGCCTTTGAACTACATCTTATTCCACTACTTAAAGCAGATCCTAAGCTTCAACCTGTAACGTTATTAGATCAGCTAGATAATGTTATGCCGGGTAAGTTCGGCCGTAACCATTTACGCACGTTGCAACGTCGAGTCAAAAAATGGCTAGCCACTGAAGGGCCAGATCAAGAAGTCATCTTTCGTCAAAAGTATATGCCAGGATTTATGGGGATATCGGATTACACCTGGATGAATAAGCTCAATATTAGCATTGCCGGTGAAGCCTTTGAGCATAAACTTTTTCATTACAAGTTAGTGTTTAGTGGTTGGTCGTATGCTCAGGTTGTCTTTAGTGGAGAAAGCTTTGAGTCACTTTCCACAGGCTTACAAAATGCTTTTTGGCGCAGTGGTGGCGTACCACAGACACATCGAACGGATAGCTTAAGTGCCGCATTCAATAACCATTATGAACAAGAAACCTTAACCGAACGTTATCAAAAACTATGCAAACATTATGGCGTTATAGCGACTCGCAATAATAAAGGTGTGGCGCATGAAAATGGTGCGATTGAAGTGGCTCATAGCCATTTAAAACAAAAAGTAGATCAGCAATTGCGTTTACGCGGTAGTCGTGACTTCGCGACAATTACCGAGTATCAATCGTTTGTAGATCTAATTGTCGCCAAAATCAATCGTCAATGTAAAACACGCTTTGATGAGGAGCGCAAGCACTTAACCGCGCTACCAAAACGCCGTACTAACGATTTTAGTGAGCAATATGTTAAGGTCACATCCAGTAGCACTATCAGCATCAAACGAGTGACATATACCGTACCTTCCAGGCTTATTGGTCATCGTTTACTGGTTCATATTTATGATACCCGGCTCGCTTTATTTCTTGGTCATGAAGAGACTTTATCACTGCCCAGAATTTATGCCCAAGGGCACCAGCGAGCACGCGCGGTAGACTATAAACATGTGATCCACTCACTGGCGAAAAAGCCCAATGCCTTCAAATATTCACAGTTACGAGAAGACTTAATACCAGAAGGTGATTTCAGTTTATTGTGGCAGCAGTTAACCGCGCAGCACGTTAGTGACAAAGACTGCCGATATATGGTTGATCTATTATTACTCGCTCATAACTATCATTGCGAAGACGCCCTTGGCCGCTATGTACTGAAAAACCATGAGCAAGGCAAACGTATATCGATTGATATGTGTCGTAAATTGTTTGGCCCTAGTATGGTTACAGTACCTAATATTGTCAGCCATCAACATCACATAAGTGATTATGATAGCTTGCTTGGAGGTATGCATGGCTAACATTCAAAGCTTACCAATATTGTTGAAAGAGCTGCGCTTAAGTGCGATAGCCAAAGAATGGGAAGTTATCGCTCAAAAGGCCGTGTCAGAGCAATGGGAGCCTGAGTTGTTTCTTGCTGAGTTATGCGAACTTGAAGCGAATTATCGCCATGAGAGTCGCTTAAAGCGGCTTCTTAAAGAGAGTAAATTACCCGTAGGTAAGCAGCTTCATCAATATGATTTTGACGAAATCGAAGGGGTAACATCGCTACAAATCAAACAAAAAACGAATCAAATAGATTGGGTTAGACAAGGTCATAATGTATTACTGTTTGGGGCAAGTGGCTTAGGGAAAACTCACTTAGCGTGTGCGATAGGTTACTCATTACTGGAAAAGTCGGTGCGAGTTAAGTTCAGTACTAGCACGACGATAGTACAAGAATTACAACGTGCTAAAGAAACACTAGGTTTGAATGATGCCTTAAGAAAACTCGATAAATATGAGCTATTGATCTTGGATGATATTGGCTATGTGAAGAAGAATGATAGTGAAAGTCAGGTATTATTTGAATTGATTGCTCATCGATATGAACGAGGCAGTATGTTGATCACATCAAATCAAGCTTTCAGTGAGTGGGATAGTATATTCGGTGACAACATGATGACTGTTGCAGCTATAGACCGACTTGTACATCACAGTGATATCTACCAAATACAAGGAGAAAGCTATCGTAAAAAACAAGCAATGAAAATAAACTCAAATACCAGCCAAGTTAATTGACGCCGACCGGACAAGTTAGTTGACGCCTAATAGTCAATGAATTCAATGCCTGTAGATTCACCTTTTAGTATCGAAAAATAGCTAGATAGTGGCACGATAGCCTTAGGCATCACTTCTAAGAATCGAGTGTAACTCAATAAGCTTGGAAAATGAGAGCGGTAAAATTTAGCGATATAACCTTTATAATAATTCTTAAAGTCGCGATGATTAGAGGTATGAAAAGCAATAAGGATAGTGATAACCTCACTCATCGCCATACGGCAGGGGCGATTTCGCTTTATATTACCATCTGCAATTAATTGTTTTTCCCATTGAGGGACAAATACGCGACAAAAATCATCGACATCACAGAATATTTCAACTAATTTGTTCATGCCCGTTCCTTATTATCTTTCTGTTTTTTCTTGGTCGAAAGATCGGATCGTGGAACGGGCACTTAGTTCAATTTAGTTTGTTCTTATCCCGAGCTGAGGTTAACTAAAATATACTGCTTGTTTGTGGGTCTAGTTCAAGCTCATTATTACCGTTGAAGTTCCATCACTAGATGTGAACTTAAAACCTTGTTCGGACATTAATAATGAGCTAAAACTAAATGCTAATTTTAATAAATTGTTCAAGGTTTAATATTTTTTGTATGAGACTTAGTTTACTTCTTATAATCTGAAATTACTGTTCTTAGTAAGAATAAGGATGACCAAATAATAAGGTCAATGGCTTCGGCCAAATCGATAGCTTCAGACAACACTTAATATGAAACTTTCAGTGATACAAAATTATTTACAGGTATATATCATAAACGGCCCAATGCATAGCTTAATGATATATACCTAAAATTTATGAATGATTAAATTATTACCGCACTAGACTACTGATTTCTGCTCTATAAGCGGGATCGTTACAACACATTTTTAGTTCTTGTTTAATATATTCCGACTTTGTAGGTAACATTGGTCCTGGTTCTTTTTCTAATGTGATGCATATATATTGAGAAGCTAAAGAATCTAGAAAATGCTCATTCATGAGACGAAAATCAGATTTTATAGGTGCGAAGAAATTACTAGACTCGATAGACAAAATTTCCCATTCATTTGCATATCCTTCATGAAAATGAAGAGTGTCACTCTCAAAAAAGTAAGAGCTCTTTAGTTTGCTATTTTTATTGGAAAGCCTTCTGAAAGGGTAATCTTCTTTCTCCTCTCTTGTTAGTGACTCGTATGTATAGCGCAAACTTTGTTCTTCGGGGATCAAATCATTCTTAGGTCTCCTTCCGACAGTGCGACCTACATTAACTTTTGCCCAAGCCAATGCCTCTTTGAAAGTCTTGAAATAATGGTGATCTGATGTATATAAGCTATCATAGATATCAGACAACAAAGTTTCGAGTGTTTCATTGGTTAGCTTTTCTTTGTATTCATCTTCCCCCCATCCAGATGGAAACTCTCCCTCATTTAGAAACCCATAATCAGTTTCATTAAGATAATCCGCGTCACTTCCCATAGATGTTCTCCCGCCAACAAAAGCCTTTTCATTATACTTGTTATAAACTCAAAAAGAGCTGTGTCACCCTATCTATAAATTCCTAAAAATGACTGTCGGATCAATTATCGCGCGACGACTTAGTTACATATAGATGAATATATTACTAAGTTTTGCCAAGAAGCATGTTCTAGTTATAAATCTTCTGAATGAAACAAGTCAAAAATTAATTTTATTTCTCAATTAATTTATTAAATAATAACATGTGCCTAATCTCTATTTTTTGCTGGTAAGCCAGTATCAATAGTTTCCGCAACTTTGTTTAAATCAACATTATCCATTTTATTTAAATTGTGTTGCCAACGGGCAAAGCGCTCTAATAAAATATTGTTTTGACTTGAAAGTCGTTGATTCTCTGAATTTAGCCTTTTGTTCTCCTTTTCAAGCTTATCAACCCATTTTATAAGCTCAGAGATAGTGTCGTTATTATCACGTAAATCAGCCAACACACTACTTAGTTTGTCAGAGTTATTAAATAGTAGTTTTGCCTCATTGATGGCTTGTGACTTTTTGCCCTTTAACTCTGTTTTTTTCAATCTAAAAGCATGATCAATTTCGTCATGCTTTAAGTATGTGTGACGCGATGGGGGATGTTTCAAGCCGAGTTCATTTTGCAGCCTTTTAGATAAAAGCTCATAGGTCAACTTACCCTGCCATCCGTCAATAATAACCAGAATGGCCTGTTTGTTGTCTTGCATAAAAGCCATATCTACTCCTCTAATCTATTTATTGCTAATGCTGTTAAATCTAACGTTGGTATCGTATTAGTTTCATCCATATTAAGAGAGCGTTTGGCAGGCGAGATATCTAACTCATCAGGTATCCTTACTTGCTTACCAGAGAGGGTATGGGGATCTTCAAGAGTCGCAATGATAGTTCTCAATTTCGATAGTCTAAAGCCAATACTGGTAACCCACCTGTCAGCGCCGAAAACTCGCTCCTCGGCATTGATTTTAGCATTCGATAATTGCTCCTCATATAGACTAGCAATTTTGTTAAGCTCTTCAAGTGTATTGGGCATGCCTTTGAGGCAAACATGTTCGCAACAGATCGAGCAATCACCATTTTTGACACAAGGGCTCTCAGCATAGTTATGCACACAGTATCCTAACCCTGTAAACTGGGCTACGCCTACACGTTCCACACCAAGTGACTTTAGTGAAACTGGAAGTCCTAAATCGTGAAGTAGCATGGGTTGAGGCGGATATTCTGATGTGCATGATACTAGTAATTGACTGACTTGAGCGATAGTCATTGTGCCTTTACTTTCTACAACAGGTTCAATACGCTTTATTAATCGTGATTTCTGCTGATAAGTCCTTCCATCATAGGCTTTATTTTGATTGATATCCGCCCGTCCTGACCACTTTGCAATAAGCCAATCCTCCTCACCTGCCAATATCAGTTTCGTGTTCAGCCAGTGCCGAAATTGATGGGTCGTTAATCTTAGTGGTGCACCATTCTCATCAGTGATATTGAGTTCTTCAAATATCGAGGTCGTCGTCGTCGTCCTTCCACTTGATTGATGTGTTTTTCGTTGTGATCCCAGTGCATCTGCAATCATCCCATGCCCAACTGGAACCCAACTAAAAGGCTTCACCTTGAAGCTCTTATGAAACTCATTTTCACGCACTAAACAAATACATTCCCAGATTTTTGCGTCACCGTAATAAGGAAACTTTTCACTTTTATACTGATTTTGCACTACAGACAGAAGATCTTTATAGCTGGGAAACTTAATCTGAATATTTGTAGCCGTCCATTCTTTTGAATTATTAACCTTTTTAACAATTCTATTGTTTGGAAGAATATGGTACCCCTTAAGAAGAGCTTTTCGCCAGTTAGGTACATTATTTAAGCAGGATATCAAATCATTCAGCCATTTACTGGATGTTTGATGTATCCAACTCAACCTTACACCATTGGCACGAAATCCAGTGCTAAAACCGATTGCATTAGCAAATTGTTCAAAGGTCAGCGGCTTATCTTGTGGGAAATACTTAGGTGTTATGCACTCATCATGCACCATGAATCTGTCTGGATAATCATCTGCAAATTTTGCCGATGCTCGTGCTGGTGCCGAAATCTCAATTAAACGCTGAAATGCCTGTTGGACAATATCTTCAAGAAGCTTTGGTATCCACTTACGAACAGGATTACCGCTCTTGGCAGGATACCACATTAGGTACCATCGCCCTTTTTCGGTTCGTTGCAACGAATGAATGGTTAGCCCGTTTAATTCAATACTTCGGCTAGGCTGACACATTAACATGACGTATAGGCTGGTAAAGTATTTTTGACGTGGGGTTTCTGCGCGATAAAAAGCATCCGCTACTTGCAGCATTTGATAATCAGAAGGACATTTATCTAGTTCCACCTCGCGGCTTTTCTTATCCAATTTTATTTCTGTTGTAGGTGACCTTCGAAAAGGATTTTTCCAATCTTGGATATCTAATTTGAAGCGCATTCTCTTTATGAATATTATAACTTTTTCCAGTGACAAACCGATGTTTCTTTTTCCACCTGTAGATTGATTTGATTTATTGATAAGCTCCTCTGTGCGGTTGATCACATTATTGTCAATGTTCATCACATCAACTAAGGATTTATTGTTATGAATAGCTTTCTCAACTAACGCCCTATAAAGCCAAGGTAATGATGATGCCCAACTTTTAGAATCTTTGAAATTTAACGATAGTTCATAACGCACATATGCTTTCGCAAAATCCGCGTATCCATAGCGATAAGGTGTGTAAAGAGAACGACTATCGCTAATGCCAAAGACAATCGTAATTTTCTTTCCACTCTTAGTCATCCAAGACCATTTGTCACATTCCCAGCCCTTTTGATCATTGTATTCATGATCATCGAACAGAGTTAATTTGTTTTTTGCAAACGCAATGAAATCGTCATAATTATTCTGAGATTTAAGCTTATGCTTAGCGGTGAAAACGAGTAGATTAGGCATTGAACAATCCTTTTTCCCGGCCCTAGGTTAGTTTCTAGTTCACTCAGGCAAGGTTGATAGTGCAAGTGTTGTCAAATAAAAACTCGACAAAACATTATTTTGGTCATTTTTTAGCGCACGCTTAACCGGTGAAACATCTAACTCATTTGGGATCCTCACTTGAGTCACATTAGCCATATTCGGATTATCAAGGATTGAAATAATGGTTTTCAGCTTCGCCAGTTTAAAGCTTAGACTAGTCACCCACCTGTCAGCACCAAAAACATTATTTTCAGCATTGTCTTTCGCGAAAGACAATTGCTCTTCATGCAGTTTATTAATATTTTTCAGCTCTTCAATGGTGTTAGGTATACCTTTGAGACAAACGTGATCACTACATGTCGCACAATCGCCGCTTTTAAGGCATGGGCTTTCAGCATAATTATGCACACAATAACCTAGCCCACTAAACTGTGCTACACCTTTGCGACTAACACCAAGTGATTTAAGTGACAGTGGTAGTGCTAAATTGTGCAGTACAATTGGCGGTGGTGGGAATTCGGACGTATATGTCGCTAACATCTGATTAGCTTGTCGGACGGTCATCACAGCATCATTTTTTACTACGTGACCAATTCGTTTGGTTAGTCGTGATTTCTGTTCTTGAGTCCTACCATCATAGTCCTTATTCTGTTTTATATCTGCTCTACCTGACCACTTTGCGATCAACCAATCATCTTCTCCGGATAAGATCAGCTTTGTGTTTAACCAGTGCCTGAATTTGTGAGTCGTCAGTTTGAGTTTAGAACCGTCCTCATCGGTGATATCTAAATCTTCAAAGATGCTAGTAGAATCTTCTATATCGTTTCCAATAGCGTTCAAGATATTCTGATTGTTAATCATGAGCCAACTAAAAGGTTTTACTGGCTTCTTTTTATTGAATTCACAATCACGTACCAAAGAAATACTTTCCCAAAGAGGTACTTCACCATAATAAGGAAAGTTTTGAGTTTTGTATTGACTATATACTAATGTAGCTAAATCATTATAACTTGGAAATCTAATTGAATGATCTGTATTCGTGTACTTAATTCTCTGACCAGGTTTTGCAACTTTCTGCAATATTTCATTGTTGTGACCTAATTTACAATTTTCAGGAATGAGCTTTCTCCAATTGGACACATCATTCAACTCTGAAATTAAAACATCAATCCAATTGCTTTTAGTCCATCGCCACCCCCTTATCTCCCCCCTTCTCGCAGGTCCAGTTCTGAGACCCATCGCCTTTCCGAACTGGTTGAAGGTCAACGACTTGTTTTTTGAGAAGTTTTTTGGTGTTATACACTCATCATGAATCATAAATGTGTCGGGGTAATCATAAGCAAATTTTACCGCTGCTCGGGCTGGTGCCGATATATTAATAAGACGCTCAAATGCCTGTTGAACGACATCTTCAAGCAGTTTTGGTATCCACTTTTGAATCGAGTCACCTCCCTTAGCAGGATGCCACATTAGGTACCATCGCCCTTTTTCAGTACGTTGCAACGAATGAATGGTTAACCCGTTTAATTCAATACTTCGACTGGGTTGGCACATTAACATGACACATAGGCTAGTAAAATACTTTTGACGCGGAGTTTCAGCGCGATTGAAGGCTTCAGCCACTTGCAGCATTTGGTAATCCGATGGGCATTTACCCATCTCGATTTCACGACTCTTTTTATCTACAGCGGTTCTAGTGGTAACTCTACTTGGAAAAGTGTTAAACCAATTTGGAAGATCAAGCTTAATACGCATTTTCTTTAGAAAAAACAACATTTTTTCCAATGATTTTCCGTATCCAAATTTTGTACCTACAGATAAACCCGACGCTCTAATAAGTTCTTCAGTTCTGTTGATTACACTGTTATTTATATCCATAACATCAATTGCTTTTTTCTTGTTAATTTTTGCTTGCTCAAGCAACGCCTGGTACAGGTATTTTAATGAGTATGCCCAATTCTTAGAATCTTTGTAATTTAGTGAAAGCTCATAACGTACATAAGCTTTCGCAAAGTCAACGTAAGGATACCTGTATAAAGTGTAATTAACTGAGTTATCACAAATTCCGTGCACAATGGAGAGTTTACTTCCTTTTGCAGTTATCCATATAAACTTATCACAAGCCCAGCCTTTTTTACCTTTATATTCGCACTCAGAAAAAAGTGTTAATTCGTTTTTTGAGAATGCGATAAAGTCGTCATAATTTTTCTGACAATCAAATTCGTATTTTGGTAAAAAAGTCAAGACTTTAGGCATCTATAGCTCCTTCATTCTTAAGGTTTTCTTTGCGTTTTTCACATGTTTTTATAACAACTTTTATTGCATCAATACTTCGGTTATGACCTTGTAAAACAAATTCACTTGCGCCCATATCTCGCTTGCGTTCTAGCTCTGACATAACGCTGTCGAGCACTTTTTTGTGAGGTGCGTTGAGCCATGGTTGAAACTTGTTGCAGGTATAACAGTGGATTGTACCGTTCGCGCAGAAACCAAAATCCCCACAGTTTCCCAATACTTTGCCATTACTGTTATTAATTCGGCTACGCGGATCATTAGCGCGGATTGCGTCTTTTTCACTGTCGATTAAAGTCCCTGAAAATGCCTGTGCAAGAGGAACTAAGCTCTGCGCTAAAGCAGCATCAATCCTGTCAGCGATTTCTTCTTTGAATTCTGTGTATACCTTGACGTGCTGAATGTCTTCGTGTCCCAGCTCATTTGCTATAGCAAATGAGCTGGCCCCCATAATTGCCATGTTAGTTGCGTGCGTATAACGGAATCGGCGTGGGTTGATATGCAGATCGCCAGGCTCACCGTTAACTATAATACGACGGGTTTTAAGCGGGCATAACTTTGCAATACGCGCAATCAAATCGGAATAACCAGTCCTTCTCAAACAAAAATAATCGGGCTTTGATTTAGTAATCTTCACAAAAGAATTAAAGCTACTCACTTCACCTAACTCAATTTCGCGAAGAAAAATAGGGACTATTTTCCTTTCATCATCATCAAGCTTAATGTCAAAATGTTTTTCTATTACTCCTACTGAATGTTTGGCTTTCGCTGAGAGCACTAACATTAAGTCCTCGCTAATATCCTCCCTATGATGAAAAGATTCTCTGATAGATTTATTTCGTTTCTTAGCATTAGGTAAATTTAGATCGAAATGCTCAACACCTGCTTCTATTCTTGTGGTTAAGTCGCCAAAATACAAATACGTTAACTGGATAGGTCTTGCTCCAGTTTGCTGTAAAGCCATAATGAATGCATAACCTTCAAGACTGATCAGTTTTTCGGTATAAGCATTGACATACCAATTGATGAATGCAATTTGTTCCTCAAACGTATAAGCACCACTGTACGGACACCCAGTAGCGACTGCCTTACCCTTTTGTGTACCTTTGAGCCTGAGTGACTCAAGCAAGAAAGCTGATTTTTTCTCCATTCCACTAAAGCCCTTTTCGTGCCAATCAAGCAAAAAAGAACGTATATAACCTAGTTTCCATTCGGTATCTGATTTAAGAGTCGCTTTAAAATTTATAATATCTTTTTCACGAATCTTATCTACCACTCCAAAAGTAAAAAGGTGTCGGCAATATGTGAATAAATTTTGGATATATGACCCACTAAATTCTGAAGCATAATCTGCCAAAACGAGGCGGAGGCTCTCTTCAAATGCCGAAGCTAAATTTAACGAAGATAGAAGTGTAAAATTTAATGTGTCATTTGAATCTAATTTCCATAAATCTTCATACACATCGAATCTGTAGTTTGCTTTACTCATGCGTTTATCTGATTTCAATTTAAATTTAGCTGCGGTAGCAATTATTAATTTACTTGCCATTATTCAATCCTTCTACTTTATACTTTAGTGCTGCTTGCATTTTTTGTCGTATTAAAGTTGCTTGTTTTTTCGCTGTTCTTTTCAGGTAGAGTTGTCCTGAAGCAAGTGACGAATGGCCATTTAGTTCAGCTCGGATCTCAAGTTCTCTTTGCTCCGAAATAGTATTCTCATATGCATATTGCTTAGCTTCCTCGAGTCGTCCTTCTTTTTCGAGTTTACTAACTTCGACTTGTGTAGCTTTTCTTTCTTTATCAATTTGTGTAGATAGTTGATCATTAAAAAAGTGCCGATAGGAGTGTGGCGAAATACTCACAAACCGCTCAAGATTGACGGCTACAATCTTCTCAAATAAGTTATTAACTGTTCGTTGAATAAGCGGTGAGCCAGTTTCATAACTACCTTTTTTAGATTTGTGTGACACGAAAATGTATGGGTGTGTAATCGATATTTTTGTTTTAATACGATACTGCTTAATATAAATGTAGAGCAATTCTCTTAACTCTCTCGAAATTGGCACACCTCGGCCCAATGTCTTAGCGGTTGGCTGTCTCAATCTGGGATCGTCTATACTGTCGTGCCTTCGTTCAACAAACAACCTTGGATCGTTGATGTCAGAACTAATATCACCAATTTGTAATGCTAACAGCTCGCTGCATCTCAAACCTGACTCATACAATGTTTGAACAATGAGGTAATTTCTGAATTTAATTACTGAATTTTTGAATGGGTTGTACTTAGAGTCAGGCTTTGAAACTGCGACAAAGTCTTCAAATGCATCATCTGGAATACCCGTCTTTTCAAGAGATGATTTTTTGGACCTTGATTTAGGCAGACCACTCTTAAAGAGTTTTTTCATACGATCTAGATCATCAAACAGTTTTGCTGCTGTACTCTTGTACTTGGATCGTTCTTGACCAATAAAATGTAAAAATTCTGCAATGTGTGCGATGCGGCTAGTATAATACTGTTTGCTAACAGTAGGAATATCATGTGTTTTAGACAAGTGGAAGGTGCCCATATCCACAACATTGCTGTTTGACTTAACCTTAAAAGCCACCGACTTATATGTACAATGCTCTTTTAGAGAATTTATGTCATTTCGATTCGGTACTTTGCCATGATATATCTCTTCAAGCAAATCCCTTTTATTAATGGACTCCCAAATTTTTAAATGCTTGATGTCTTTGAGGTACATCTCAATCGAAGTTGCGGCTTGATTCATACGCAACCTTTGCGTAACGAAATGTGTTACCCAAAAATCTGGCACGCCATTACTATCAAGCAAAAAGACATAACGTTCTCCGCTTTTAAACTTCTTTACTGAGACATGCATTAGCCCCTCATAAATCTACATATTATTTTGTTACACCAAAATATAGTATATATCTAATAGAAATCAACATTAATTTTCTATTAGAATTAAAAAAGCCGTAAAAAATACGGCTTATGAAATTAAAATCTACATTATTTATTTTGATTCTGGTTAAAACGGGATATCATCATCAAAATCAATTGATGGCTCTTGTGGGTTTACCTTAGGAGCTGGCTGTTGTGGTGCTTGCTGAGGCTGTTGTGGTGCGAAGCCTCCTTGTTGCTGACCTTGTGGTGCATAACCACCTTGTTGTTGAGGTGCTTGCTGACTTTGTGGTGCATAACCGCTTTGCTGTTGAGAAGCAGGTTTATTATAAGCTTGCTGTTGAGCTTGTGGGGCATAACCACCTTGCTGTTGAGCTGGCTGTTGTGGCGCTTGCTGTTGAAAACCACTATTTTGATTATGCTGCTGTTGGTTTTGTCCAGAAAAGCCGGTGTTTTGCCCTGACGATTTGCTGTCTAGCATTTGCATTACGCCATTAAAGCCTTGTAATACAATTTCAGTTGTATATTGGTCTTGCCCTTGTGGGTTAGTCCATTTACGTGTTTGTAATGATCCTTCTAGATAAACTTTTGAGCCTTTTTTCAAGTATTCGCCGGCGATTTCAGCTAACCTACCAAACATTACTACACGGTGCCATTCGGTTTTTTCTTTTTGCTCACCTGTTTGCTTGTCTTTCCATGTGTCAGACGTTGCTACGGTGATATTTGCCACCGCTCCGCCATTTGGCATAAAACGCACCTCAGGATCTTTGCCTAAGTTACCTACAATAATTACTTTATTTACACCTGCCATGAAAAAATCCTATTAATTGTGCTTTTCTAAAACAATTTGTGTGCTAAACACACACCGTTATTTCAGAGTTTAAAAAATTTAATTAAGAGTTCAATTCTATAGCGAGACAGGATTAAATTCTATAGTGCAACAAGACTAAATTTGAGTGCTTTTTGCTTTTAACCGCTTTTTATTTTTAGCTAGTTGATTTTTATCAATTTAGCTCAAACGAAAAAAATGAAATAACATATCAATTAAATAATATAGATCGGCTATACTCGAATATCGTGAAAAGTTTGTTTGCCTCGTTTACTAAACAAATAACTTGACAGAAGGGTTTTAATTATTCCTAGTAGCCGTAAACATTTACACTTTCTATCGCCTTCTACTCTGTTCATTTGGGTGATGGTAATGGGTATTATTACAACTTGTGCATATACACAAGCAGCCGAAAAGCAAGCAAGCGTGCTTGAAATAGAACGCTGTAGCCAACAACAAGCCAATATTATTTTTGACCCGCAAACTATTTTTGACAAAAATGAGCCTGGTTTTCTGCTGATTCATGAATGGGCCAATGCGATTCACATAGACACCAAGCAGCTTACCCTAGAAAACGAGTCTGCTTTTTTTCTTAATAAATGCATGAAAACCCCGGCCGATTTAGCCGAGTTAGAGCGGCACTTACGTAACAGGAAGTATTTACGCGATGCCAGAGTAACCAGTGATGATGACCTCCAAAACATCACGATAACCACTTGGGACAATTGGTCGTTATTGCCCACCATTAGCTTTGGACGACAAGGCGGTGCAAGCACTTATAGTTTTGGCATTAAAGACCGAAACTTATTAGGCTTAGGGATAGATGCTGAAATTGAAACCTATAGAAACTCTCAACGTAAAGGCTATAAAGTTAGATCAACCGCCCCCTTATTTAGCCAAAAAAATATCGACTTATCATTGCATATTGCCGACAACGATGACGGGACTCAACAAGCGATATTCTTACGTAAACACTTTGCCAGCTTTTATACCGACAATGCCTATACAATTGGCTTTAATGAGGAGTCTCGTAATGATACGGTTTATCAAAATGACAATGCACTGGCGGTATTTTCACATGACATTAGCTATAAAAGTGCTGAGTATGCCTGGCTAAGTTATAACAATGAACACTCTCTTGTTCGCTACCGTTTTGGCCTAACACAAGATCAACACAAGTTTGCTTATGCTAGCGATATTAACTATAACCCTCATTCATTGTTACTACCCCAAGACCGTGATTTTATCTACCCTTGGGTAGGGTTTGACTATATAGAAAAAGATTTTAGAAAACTCACCAACATTCATTTAATTAGCCAAATAGAAGATTTTAACCACGGTTGGCAGTTTAGCTCACGTTTAGGGGTTGGCGATGGTAAACAAGCAAATAATGCTTGGGCGTTACTGCAAGCTAAGCTTCATAAAGGCTTTGAAGTACATAATAATGCGCTGGTATTATTTGATCTGATGTTAAATGCTGATCTTTACGATGAACGTAAGGATAGGTTATTACTTGAAATTGACACCGAATATTTTTACAACTTCAATGAAAGCTGGGGTTACTATTTTAATAACACAACTATTATCAGTAAAAACCAGTATATTGACCAACTGGTTACTGTAGGGGGTAGTACAGGTTTGCGGGGGTTTCCTTTAGCATATCAACACGGTGAGCATAGCGTAAAGTTTACTCATGAAATACGTTATTACCCTTATATCAACTTATTTAAACTTTTTGATCTTGCGGGTGCTGCTTTTTTTGATGCTGCCAAAACCTTTGGCCAAATAGAAGCCCAGGGCATGGAAGCCAATGATGAGCAAGGATGGTTATATTCTCTTGGTATTGGCGTAAGGTTCTACTCACCGCACTCTTCTGGTAACCAGCAAGTTATTCATGTCGACTTTGCTTTTCCGCAAAGTGATAACGCAAACATAAATAAGTTTGAAATTAGGGTTGAAGCTAAGAAATCTTTTTAAACAAAAACTTAAGGTGCTAGTGACAAGCGCTAAAGGACTAGGGCTAGGAAAACTAACCGCTAAAAAACCTGGCCCTAAACCTAGGGCCGACAAATATTCATTACTATAAAAAACGTTTTAAAATTCGGTCAACCTGCGCCAAGCGTATTTTATTAAGCAGCTTTTTAGGTTTTACCGGGTAGTCACCCACTGCGTCAAGCTCACTAAAATGATTGATTTTTTGCGTATGCGCCATAATATCTGTTAATTCTGGCGTTACTTTAGCCATTAAGCTTTTGCTTGGGTCATCGAGTAATAGCCCGTTTTCTAAATCTAAGCCCCATGCTCGCGGATTTAAGTTACTACCGGTGAGTAAGTGATAACGTTCATCACTGATGATGCCCTTTAAATGAAAACTATTATCGTCATGTTGCCACAAATGTATATTTAACAGACCATTATCAATATAGTTTTGGTAGCGTTTTACAAAACGCTTTAATAGCATTTCGTAAATATAAGGGATTATGCCAATAGTGCTAAACGCTGATTCATCGGTAATATAAAAATCATTGGCCGTTTTATCGCCTACCACTAAGGTAATATGCACGCCACGCTTTAATGCATTAATCACATCTTTTGCCAGCGCAGGGGGTAAATTAAAATACGGCGTAAATATTAATAATTTATGCTCAGTTTCTTTTATAGTTACCCTGATTGCTTTATTTAATTTGTTTTTTATTCGCCCAAAGCCAACTAACGGGGTAACTGAAATGGGGTTAGCAATGACACCTGAGTTTTGCTCTGCGCATCTTGTGTTTATTGGGTAGTTTGACTTTTTCAACAATAACTTTAACGCAAGAATATTGCGCTTTTGTTCAATAGGGTCGGGTAACTTATGTTCGTTCAGTAAGGGTGCTAACCGAGAGTCGATAAACATACTTTGTAAATACTGGCAAAAGCTATCCGTTAACGAAGCGCTATGTATTTGGTAATATCGGTCTAACCGATAGCGCTTTTCTTGCTGCATATAAATGTTATTAATGCTTGCACCTGTATAGAAAAGTTCATCGTCAAAAACCATACCTTTTAAATGCAGTACACCAAACAGCTCTTTACGTTTAACCGCAATACCATATATAGCTATTTTTTGGCTGTATTGGTCGGCTAACTTAAGATACAAAGCTCGGTTGCCTAAACTATGTTGCTCGCCAATTAAGCCGCGTTGACCCCGATGAAAATCAACAAAAATACTAATGTCTAATGCTGGTGTAATTGCTTTAGCTTGATACAGTGCGTGTAATATTTCTCGTCCGGCTTCATCGTCTTGTAAGTAAAGTGTTGTGATGTAAATACGGCGGCGAGCGTTCGCAATTAATGATAATAACTGTTGTTTATATTGTTTTGGCGTGGAAAGGATTTTAATATCGGTATTACTGAGCACTAAATTTTTCATTTAAAAGGTCAAAAAAGTTAACTTAGATGTATGCATTTAGCCAGTATACGTCAGTTTTTAGCGATTCAACAAGGCCAAATATTTTAGCTGATAGGCAGGCACTACTGCGCACTTCATTAATACGATTATAAAAAGAGCAATATGAAACCCGCCAACAGTCTTTTGTGAACTTATATTACCATGGCCAACTCAGCTGCTTGGCGGATAGCACGCTTGGCATCAAGCTCAGCAGCCACATTAGCGCCACCTATTAAGTGTACTGGTAAACCGCCACTTTCAAGTGCTTGTTGTAAATCACGGTTTGACTCTTGCCCAGCACAAATAATGATATTATCTACCGCAAGTAACTTTTCCTTACCGTCAATATCGATAAGTAAACCGTCATCGGTGACTGACTTGTAACGAACACCGGGTATCATCTCAACCCCGTGCTTAACTAAATTAGCGCGATGCACCCAACCTGATGTTTTACCTAAGCCTTTACCTACTTTGCTTGTTTTGCGCTGCAATAAAGTGATTTGACGACCAGTTTCAACTTTTTCAAACAATTTATCATTATTTAAAGCGCCCGCATGTTGATAGCTTTTATCAACTCCCCAGTTTTTTAACCAAGCATCACGGTTTGTCGTTAATGACTCGCCAGACTCAACAAGGTATGTGGCCACGTCAAAGCCAATACCGCCCGCACCAATAATAGCGACATTTTTGCCTACGGGAATTTTTTCACGTAAAACTTGCAAGTAACTCAATACTTTAGGATGGTCAATACCTTCAATATCAAGCTTACGCGGTTTAATGCCCGTGGCTAAAATAACTTCATCGAACCCTGCTGTTAATAATGACTGTGCTGTTTGTTCGCTGTTTAAGTGCACCTTAATATTATGTACAGCAATTTGTTTGTTAAAATAGCGTAAGGTTTCATAAAACTCTTCTTTGCCAGGAATTTGTTTAGCAACATTAAACTGACCACCAATCTCACTTATTTTATCAAATAGCTCAACTTGATGCCCCCGCTCTGTCGCATAAACACTAAATGCCAAGCCGGCAGGGCCGGCACCAATAACGGCAAGTTTTTTCGTTTTATTTGTGGGTTCAAAATAAAGTTCAGTTTCATAACATGCTCTAGGGTTTACTAAACAAGAGGCTCTTTTTTGCTTAAAAACATGATCTAAACACGCTTGATTACAGCCAATGCAAGTATTAATTTCATCTGACTTATTTGCAGCGGCTTTGTTAACAAAATCTGCGTCGGCCAAAAATGGCCTCGCCATTGACACCATGTCGGCCTGCCCTGACGCTAAGATTTCTTCAGCAACTTCAGGCGTATTAATACGGTTTGTGGTAATTAGTGGCAGCGACACCTCTTTTTTCATTCGCTCGGTAACCCAGGTGAAGGCTGCCCTTGGTACCGACGTTACTATGGTTGGCACACGTGCTTCATGCCAACCAATGCCGGTATTAATTAAGGTCGCGCCCGCTTTTTCTACCGCTTTGGCCATTAATACCACTTCACCCCAGGTATTACCGCCTTCTACTAAATCAAGCATGGATAAACGAAAAATAATAATAAATTTCTCACCAACTTTTGCCCGCACCGCTTTAATGGTTTCAATCGCCAGGCGCATGCGGTTTTCAATACTCCCGCCCCACTCATCAGTGCGTTGGTTCGTACGAAGACAAGCAAACTGGTTAATTAGGTAGCCTTCACTCCCCATGATTTCAACGCCGTCATAATTGGCTTTAGCGGCTAAATGTGCGGCGTGAGCATAATCTTTAATAGTACTTTTAATTTGCCTATTAGACATGGCTTTCGGCGTAAATGGATTAATGGGCGATTTTATTTTACTTGGCGCAACATTAAACGGGTGATAAGCGTAACGACCCGTATGTAGTAACTGTAAACATATTTTGGTGGGGTATTTGTGCACTGCAGCCGTTACTTGTTTGTGTTTATTTACATGCCAAAAATGACTTAACTCACTACCAAAAGGTGCAATTCTGCCGCGCTTATTAGGGCTAACACCACCGGTTACAATAAGACCTACCCCTCCTTTAGCGCGCTCTTCATAAAAAGCCGCTAACTTGGGAAAACCACCACGCTCTTCTTCTAGCCCTGTATGCATTGAGCCCATTAATGTGCGGTTAGCTAACTGAGTAAAACCTAAATCTAAAGGCGCTAATAAGTGAGGGAACGCCTTATCTTCTTGTAAAGCCTTACCTGATAAAGCGTCTGGTGAAGCATTCTTTATTGCCGAATCATGGGTGTTTACCGTGCTCATATTAATTCCTATTGGTCTAACCAGTTAACTTGTTAAGGTTAATTTACTCACATTTTGCTAAAAACACAAGTCAATTTTGACACCTGTAAGATGAATTAAGTTTTCTGCTTCTTTGCCACGCTAACGTTAAAATAGCATCAGTGTTCATGTTATTTGGCTTATAAATTATTCTTTAATAGTAGTACAATTTAAGCCGATGCAAAGTAACTTAAGTAAGTACCCACACAGTAATGAGCCACAAAACTATTAACAAAAAATTATTACTCGCTTTTATTACTGCTCAACTAAAACGTGAATTAAGTCAGGCTATTAGTGCAGCCAATGAAGCGCATGCTGCCGCGGTAGACGACCAAAGTGTTGCAGAAACGCAGTACGACACCCTAGCCATTGAAGCAAGTTATTTAGCAGAGGGGCAATCTAGGCGAGTTAAAGAATTACAAACAGCGCTGCAAGCCTACCAAGGTTTGCAACTGGTTATTTTTAATGAAAAAACGCCAATAGGGTTAACAGCGTTAGTGCAACTGGAAAAAGATATTAACAAGCTGCATTGGTTTTTTATTGGCCCTGCTGCAGGTGGTTTCCGTTGTGAATTGTCGGGACAGCATATTACTGTGGTTACGCCACAATCACCTATGGGTTTAGCATTACTTAATAACTATCAAGATGATGAAGTTGCGATTAAACTTGGCGACAAGCAAGTTATTGACTTTATTGCTTTAGTGCAATAGCAGCGTAAGAAAACCACATCCTTGTGGTGCTCGTTAATGAGTGAGTTTTGTTACTGACACTGAATATCAGCCGTGTTTGCTGCCCCTGCTTTAAAGTATATATCGCTAACAGATAAGGTTAACGCACTTTTAGCTGAGAGTGAAAATGGTGTACTCAATTGTTCAAATGCTAAGCCTTGTTTTGCAAAGCATTGTAAATCCACAGTCAATTCATGCCACTGCTTTTTCGGCATTTGTGATAATTGCTTTGAAATATCAACACTGGCCATACAAGTTTTTTCTCCTTGCTCTGATTGTTCACACGCCATTGATACCAGTACAGGCGCGGTAATATTGCTGTCTCTTTTTACCATAAACGATAAGGCCGCGTTGTTTTGTAAATCAGCTGTAAGGTTAACACTTAAGCCCTCTACAGCTTTGAAGGCAACGCCTGCTTGTGAGCTACCATCTAACTGTATTTGAAAGGCATCTTCTTGTACTTCTTTATCAACTGTGCGATACGAAATTCCTGACAAAGCTAAGCTACTAGACTGAATTTTTTCACTGGCTTTTTCAGATGTTAATCGCATTTCCCATGGCTTCATTACCGTGCCGGAAAAAACTTTCGTCGTCTGTGAAGCTGTATTTAGCAGCGTAAATTCTTCTGATAAATTATCCGACAAGGTACTTGGCTCACCATATTTCAAACCAAAGCCATAAGGTAATAAAGGTTTATAGTCAGCATCAAAGCGGTTAACAATTTGTGTTGGCGAGTTAGGCCAAGAAAAAGAAAGTTTACCACTAAAGTCATACTGGATACGCTCATTAACATCTTTTAATAGCACATCAGCAACGGCTTTTCCTTCAGACCCTGGCAACCAAGCAGCAACAAACGCATCACTGGCATTCAACTCTGCATTCATCCACAAAGGCCTACCGCTAATGAAAACTGAAACAACCGGAATACCTTGTGCTTTGAGCCGCTTCAATAAGGCTAGATCTGATTTATGGCTTGCTTGATAAGCTAAGTTTTCTATATCACCTTGCCCTTCAGCGTAAGGTTCTTCACCAAAAACAACCACTGCCACATCAGGTTTTTGCGTAAACTTGCCTTGTTCATTCAATGTTATTTGACCACCCGCCGCTTTTACTTGTGCAGCTAAACCGTCATAAATTGAACTCCCCCCTGGAAAGTCACTATTTTGGTTATTCGTTCCTTGCCACGTAATTGTCCAACCGCCTGACTGCTTACCAATATTATTCGCAGCGTCACCAGCTACTAAAATATTCATTTTAGGCGACAAAGGTAATAATCCTGCATTGTTTTTCAATAACACTAATGACTCTCGTACCGCTTGTCGTGCTACCTCTCTATGCTCTTCGCTACCAATAAGTTCTGTTTTACCTGAAAATTGACGTTTAGCTGGGCTTGGCTTGTCAAATAAGCCAGCCCTTAATTTTACTCTTAATATGCGACTTACGGCATCATCAATACGCGATTGCGCAATTTCACCACTTTTTACTTGTGCGATAGTATTTTCATAGAGTGGCTTCCAAGCATCTGTTGGCACCATAAAAATATCTAAACCTGCATTAACGGATTGGGGACAACTTTCATTTGAGCATCCTTTAACTTGCCCATGGCCATTCCAGTCACCTACCACAAAGCCGTCAAAACCCATTTTCTCTTTGAGTGCTTCGGTAAGCAAATAACGATTACCGTGATTTTTCTTACCGTGCCAGCTGTTAAATGATGCCATCACCGACTGAGAGCCAGCCGCTAAGCCGCTGACGTACCCTTGGGCGTGCAGGTCAAAAAGCACTTGTTCGCTATCAATATTGTTGCCTTGGTCATCTCCATTAATTGTACCGCCATCGCCTATAAAGTGCTTAACCGTACTGATCACTCGGTTGTCAGCTAAAAACCCTTCGCCAGCTTTACCTTGTAACCCATGTACTATTGCAGCAGCATAGTCTTTTACTATTTCAGGGTCTTCAGAGTACCCTTCATAGGTTCTGCCCCAGCGATCATCCCTAACGGTGGCAACTGTGGGCGCAAAAACCCAGTCAATCCCCGTTACCATGACTTCTGTAGCCGTTGCTTGGGCAATTTTCTCGATAAGTGCTGGGTTATTGGCAGCACCTAGCCCAATGTTATGTGGAAATAGGGTCGCGCCAATGACATTATTGTGTCCATGTACCGCATCTGTCCCCCACATAGTTGGAATAGTACTACCGTCAAGTGAATCATCGACTGAAGCTTGATACATTTGCTCAGCTAAATTAATCCAGTCTTGTGGTGTCGCATGCTTATTATTGCCCGGAAAAGCGCCACCACCATTGAGGTAGGAACCAAAACCATATTTACGCATATCTTCAGGGGTAATATCACGAATTTCAGGCTGGATCATTTGAGCAACTTTTTGCTCTAATGTCATGGTAGATAAAATTTCTACTATTTTCGCTTCCAGTTTTGCATCGGGTTTTACGTCAAAGTCAAGCTTAGGCCATACGGTTGATGTTGACGCTGTTGTTGATTTTGTTAACGTTTTTTCAGTTTCTATCGTTGACTGACTACACCCTAAAATAGTGATAGGAACAAGCATTAATAATGCTTTGGATGTCAATAGTGATTTTTTCATTTTAACTCTCTTAGTTTTCTTGTCTTAATACATTTATTAATTACGGGGTTAACTGGCTACTTTAATTCTGCTACCTTTGACACCATAAAAAACTATGTATACATAACAAAATACGGGCAAAATAAAGGATATCTGCAGTGCTAAACTATCGGCTAATACGCCTTGCAAAAGTGGAATAATTGCCCCCCCTACAATAGCCAAACAAAGAATGCCCGCACCTTGGCTGGTATGCTTTCCAAGGCCACTGATTGCCAAGCTAAAAATGGTAGGGAACATAATAGAGTTACATAACCCCACTAATAAAATGGCCCACATAGCGATAGCGCCTGAGCTAACAATGGCCGTTGCTACCAATAGCACTGCCACTAAAGCACTAACCCCCAAGACTTTACCGGCATCAAACTTTTGCATAACGGCTGCACCAATAAAACGACCAAACATTGCACCGCCCCAATAATAGGTAAGGTATTTAGCCGCCTCTGTTTCTGGCAACCCCGCAATATCTGCTTCACCTAAAAAGTTAACCAAGAAGCTACCAATAGACACTTCTGCGCCAACATAAACAAAAATGCCAACGGCGCCTAATACCAAATGACGATATTGCCATGCAGAGCCTTCTAGTTTTTCATTATCAAGTGCTTCGGCACTGGCAATATGCGGCAGTTTTAAATAAGAAAATATTGCCGCGAGTATCAACAACATTGCGGTTAAAATTAAATAAGGGACTTTCACGCTATCAGCAGACGCTGAGTCAGACATGGCATTGGTCGCTTCATTCAGAATAAGTAATGCACCTAAATAGGGGGCAATAGTTGTTCCTAGTGAGTTAAAGGCCTGGGTCATATTTAATCGTGACGAAGCTGATTTTTGCGGCCCTAATAAGGTGACATAAGGGTTAGCAGAAACTTGCAATACGGTAATACCACTGGCTAAAACAAAAAGCGCTAACAAGAAAAAATTATAACTGTGTAACGCTGCAGCAGGGTAAAAAAGCAAACAGCCCAGTGCTGCGGTAACTAACCCAATAACAATGCCTTTTTGATACCCTAATTTTTTAACTATTCGGCCGGCAGGTAAAGACACTAAAAAATACGCGCCAAAGAAACAAAACTGCACCAGCATGGATTGTGTATAAGTTAAATTAAATATCGCTTTTAAGTGCGGTATTAAAATATCGTTAAGACAAGTAATAAAGCCCCACATAAAAAACAATGAGGTCAATGAAAACAACGCAAAACTATCCGTTTTATTTACCCCTGTATCTACTACAGGGTTGGGGCTTTCGGGTGAAATAGACATACCTGCCATAAGATGTATTCCTCGTTATTTGAACTAAAGCATTAAACAGTGGCGCTTAGTAACTCACTAAGCGCCCCCTTTTAAAAGTGACTAATTAAAGCTATAACGAACGCCTAATGAATAACGCGGGCCATATTGTCGAGCGAATAAAAACTGCTCTTCATAACGGCCAAAGCCTTGTTCTGTTTCGTTGTTAAGGTTAAGCCCCTCAAAGAATACAGTCAGCTCTTCAGTCACATCATAATTAATGCTCATATCCAGTTGACCAAATTCTTTAGCAAATTGTGGAGGGTTATCCGATGAGCCTTGATCTTGCCCTACGCCTAGTAGGAACTCATCACGCCATGCGTAAGTGAATTTCACTGACAAGCCTTCTTTTTCATAAAAAGCTTGTAGGTTTGCTGAATCACTTAACCCAGTTAATGGCGTTTGCTGTGCTAAATTATCAACATCAAATTTAACATCACCATCAACCAAGGTTGCGTTAGCACCAACACCAAAACCCGTTTCGCCAAACACATGTTGCAGCGCTATTTCAAAGCCATCCACTGTTTTGCTGTCAGGGGCATTAAAAGGCCGTGTAATATCCCAAGTCATTAACGGATCAGCCGCCGTAGGCTCTAGGTAACCTTGCTCATTTAATGCTGAACCATTGGCTTGAATTTGCGCAAAAATAGCATCGTTAGTGGCTTGCTCTCCTCGTCCTTGAATATCGGCTACCGCTTGCTGCCAACGAGGTCCTTGATAAATATCATTAAACCCTTCAATGGTAGTGGTAACTATTTCACTCCCAATAAAGTTTTTGACATCTTTTCTAAAGTAGCCGACTGAGGCATAGCTACTTTCACCATAGTAATATTCAAAACTTACATCAAAATTGGTTGATTCATAAGGCTGTAGGTTGGTATTACCTTCACCGCCATTTCGTGAACCAATTTTAGGGCTGCCTGACAACGATCGCCCGCCTGCCAAATGTCCTAATGGCGCTCTAGCAATCGTTTTACCCCAAGAGACCCGTCCAACTAACTCATCGCTCAGGTCAACTTTTACGTCGATCATCGGCAGGAATACATCATGTTTTCCCGTTAGTTTAAGGAAATTATTTTCGCCTGCTAAGTGTTGCGTGTGCCATTCACTACCGCCTTTCCACCATACCGCTGTTGGCACAGGTTGCAGCACGTTGCTGGTAACATCCGTTTCTTCATAGCGTACACCAAGGTTGACTTGTACTGGGAAATTCATCACATCAAACTCCAATGCGCCCTGCAGATAAACACTGGTCGTGTCTTCTTCTACTGAGCCAGATGATCTTGTGCCCATGTCGTGATAAGCCGTGGTGGCAAAATAGTCATCGCCGCCTAAAACGTCATTGGTTAAAAATGCTTCAGAGCGCGCTACTAATTCATCAAAATCAAAGGTGTAGTAGTAGTGGGGGTTTAAATCACTACCGCCTCCTTGAAAAGCATCTAAAAACCCGCTGGTATCATGACGTGTAAACATGCCGTCGGGTAACATGGCGCTATAATTGGGGTTAAACAAAAAGCCACCAATTAAGCCACTCCAAGCACTAGCACCACTCATGGTTTGTTTAATATGAGAAAAGCCAAATTTAATATCGATAAGTGGAATATCAAAAACAACATTATCCCAAATACCATCAAACATTATTTGTTCAACTTCTGATTTGCCCGGTGAGTGAACAAACTGACTAAAGTGAGAATCAATTTCGCTAGTTGCCAATTCATTGGTGCCATTGTTCCACAAAATAGTGGCATGAGGGACTTCACCAGTTCTATAGTCATATATTTTGGTGTTTAATTGGTCAGAACCCAACACCAAGGAACCTGCGCTATCCATCCCTTTATCTTTACCATTGTCTGCTTTATTAGTAGAGTTATGGTAATCAAGCGTGAAATAGAGACTGTCACTGGCAATCCATTCAATATTAAAGCCAATAGACTCCGCTTCAACTTCAGTGGTGTCGCGATTTGCGGTAAATGAACCATCATTACCGCTAATATCTGCATAAATAACGGTACCATTTTCATCTATTTCATAGCTGTTAATGTTGCCACCGTAATCATTCCACATTCCCCAACCAATACCGTTAGTGCCGGTGGTTGCTTTTGACGCTGTGTAGTCAAGCGTTAAAATTAGTTCGTCCATTGGGGCATATTGAAATACCGCGTAACCATTGGTTCTTTCGCGTTGAACATTTGAGATGCCATAGTTCATGTCACGAGGAAAAAAATGGTCTCCTATACGATTGCCTTCATCGTCTAATGGTCGAGGGTCGATAACATTGGCTTCATCAAGGTTTGTGGGCAAGTCAACATTCGCCTGCCATCCCTGAATATTAGCGCTTTGCTGTTGAAAATCACGGCGTTGGTGATTAATAGCAAATGAAAAGCCGACACTGTCATCAGCAAATGTATTTGAATACAAAGCTGACAACTCTG
The DNA here is from genome assembly GCF_056238625.1 of Colwellia sp. F1. NCBI lineage: Bacteria > Pseudomonadati > Pseudomonadota > Gammaproteobacteria > Alteromonadales > Colwelliaceae > Colwellia > Colwellia sp. F1. The sequence goes on along the minus strand of NZ_JBWDLI010000011.1, from coordinate 127,669 downwards.
GTGTAATATCATTACCTTCCACATTAGAGCTGTCATGAATCGCTTTTGCCGACACTGACATTTTTTCACCTGGGCTCGTTAATGGCTTACTGGTAACAATATTAACCGTTGCACCTAAACCACCTGTTGGCTTATCTGCCCGTGCTGTTTTATATACTTCAAGTGCCGATACACCGTCTGACGCTAGGTTTTCGAAGCTAAACGAGCGACTGTTGCCTGTGCCTGGCATTTGTCTGCCATTTAAGGTAACTAGGTTAAAGTCTGGCCCAAAACCCCGTACTGTAATTTGGCTACCTTCACCATTACTGCGGCTTACCGATACGCCCGTTATACGCTGCAACGATTCAGCTAAGTTACTGTCTGGGAATTTACCCATTTCTTCTGATGAAATAGCGTCTACCACGCCTGACATATCCCTTTTTAAGTTCATGGCGCGGGTTAAGCTTCCTCTGATCCCTTGCACTACGATTACTTCAACGTCTGCTGCTTTGTCTGTTAAGGCGCTTTCCGCTAACGCGGCTTCTTCCGCTACTGCTTGAGTATTTAAACCAACAGTAAGCGCCGCTGATATATAAATGGCTAAGCGTTTTTTAGAAAATGTTAAATGTTTCATGTTTACCCTACTTTTTAAAATTGGTTCTAAAAATGAATGCTTAAAAATTGCGGTATCTGTTGAATAGTTTTTACCGCTCAACATTTTTAATGCGTTATTTTTAATTCACTATTTATAGTTAACGACGTTATTGTGCTGTTATCACCACATTATCAATACGATAAACAGCGCCTTCACCCATTCCCCAAGCAGGGAAGAACATTAAGACATCAATGGCGCTAATGTCTAAACCTTGATCAAATAGGCTTTGTAATGAAAAAGTATAGGTTTGCCATTGGTCAAGTACCGGTGCTACGCCTTCTTGACTGTCGGTTAAATTTAACTCGACAGCAGTACTGGCATCGCCCGACTCTATTTTGAATATCCAAGGTGCACTTGCTTCATTTGGCATAGTAGTTACTTTCATTTCGAATTGCACAATGCCCGTAGCAAGAAGGCTTGATGCGTCAAGGTAGACATCATCATCGGCTAAAATTCCCATAACCGTTGGTGTTGCGCCAATAACAAATTCAGCAACCATGCCGTGCGAGGTATCATCATTTTCTAGTGTCGGTGTGCTACCGCCACAACAATCCCATATACTCCACTGCGTTTTGGCTTGCTCTGCAAATAAAATGTGGCCATTGGCAGGGCCTGTTACGCTAGGGTCATAAATTTTGACGTTATCTACACGGTAAATAGCGCCATCACCAGCCCCCCACGCAGGGAAGACCATTAAAACGTCAATCGCGCTAACATCTAAGCCGGCATTGGCTAAGTCAGAGAGTTTGTAAGTATAGGTTTGCCATTGCCCCGCCACAGGTGACACGCCTTCAACACTTTCTTCAAGCCCAAGCGCTACGTCTGAGGTATTATTATCTGCTTCAACTTTGAAGGTCCAAGGCGCATCTGCTGTATTTGGCATCGTCACTATTTTAAGATCAAACGCAATTACACCATTAGCAAGAATGCTAGTTGCATCAAAAGGTGTAGGTTGTACCTCAGGGGCGATATTCGCTTCTCTTGAAATAAAACCCATTACCGTTGGCTCAGCGCCAATCATAAATTGCGCAACAGCACCGTGGTCTTCATCGTCTTGCTCAATCGTTGGCAATGAACCACCACAACAATCCCACATTGGCCAGCTTGTATTTTCTTCGTCGGCAAAAATAACCAGTTCAGGTGCGCTACCAATATCACCTGCAATAGTGACGTTGGCGATTAAATATTCTGCACCTTCCCCTGTACCCCATGCTGGGAATACCATCACAACATCAATTGCACTTAAATCTAAGCCTTTCTCTTGCAGAAGTGCTAATGGAAATGTGTACGTTTGCCACTCACCTGTCACAGGTGCGACTCCTTCCATGCTTTCATTAAGGTTCACGTCGCCAGTATTTGGCCCCCCTTCTCCCGCCTCTAATTTAAGTATCCATGCGCTAGCAGCAGGAGGCGCAGTAACAACTTTCATGTCAAAGGATAAAGTACCGTTTAAATCCACTAACGGTGATGCATCAAATGGGGCTGATTGACCAGTAAAGTCGTCAGGAAAGTGACCGGCTCGCGTACTAAAACCTAAAACAGTGCCATTATTATCAGCAATTGTTAATTCAACGACTTCATCTTTGTCTGCGTCGTTAATAATTGCTGGTGAAGTACCGCCGCAGCAATCCCATGCAACCCAGCTGCCATCTAACGTACCATCAAAGATGGTTAAGTTTTTAGCAACCCCTGTGCTTGGCAATTGGGGCACAGGCGCTTTTCCTTCAATTAATGCGTCATCTAAACTGTCGTATCCGCCGCGCACTGTTTCACAGCCTTTACCTGTGTCTGGGTTTTGATTACATTGATAGACACGAACATAATCAATTTCAAAGGTTTGGCCATTTTCAAAAGCACTGGCATCAACGCCTAAGTTGTTAACATTTTCAGGCCAATTTCCCCCAACGGCAAAGTTTAAAATCATAAAAAAGTTTTGATCAAATGGTGCTGCGCCCCAATGTGTGGTTAACTCACCGGTAATAACATCATAATACTCTGCAAACCACCCTTTATGGGCAAGCCCTACAGGCTCTTGTTTGCTGTTATAGCGCACCGTTGATTGACGCTGAGTTGCATAAAGATAGTCATCTACATACCAACGAATTTCACCTTCTTGCCATTCTACAGCGTAGGTATGGAAATCATCGGCTGGGTTAATACCATCGGGGAAAGTATATGCGCCGCCCGAATAAGCGTTATTTGGCCATTCTTGACCATAGTGCAGCGTACCATGCACTTTGTTTTCAACTAACCCGTCGGCATCTGTGGTTTTTAAGTTCACCGCTTCAAGAATGTCGATTTCACCTGATTTTGGCCAGCCACCGTAAACGGCATCGGTTGGCATCATCCAAAATGCCGGCCAACTACCTTGACCACTTGGTAACTTGGCTTTAACCTCAAAACGTCCATAGGTAAAGTCTGCTTTATTTTTTGTCACAATTCGTGCAGAAGTATAAGGTTTCTCTGCACCTTCTGCGGCGGGTAAAGCCACAATTTTTAATGTTCCGTCACTGACAAATGCGTTGTCTTCGCTGTCGGTATAACATTGTCGTTCTTGATTGCCTCCCCCATCACAATTAATTTCATGGCTCCACTTATTGTTGTCTATGGTGGTGCCGTCAAACTCATCGCTCCAGACTAATTGCCAATCACTGACCGGAAGTTGCGGGTCAACTTTGCTTGAGTCTGTGTTTGTTGCAACGTCTCCCCCACACCCTGCTAATGAAACCGCAGAAGCTAACACACACATTTGTGTTATTTTTTTTGTAATTTTTTTCATAGTTTGAATCCCAATGACCTAACTAGCATCGTTATAGTGCTTTATTAATTTTTTAATTTTTATTTCATAAAAATAAAGTAAACGATAGTTTAATAGTTATACGTTAGATACTTATGGTACGTATAAGCTACTCCCTATATCATCTTGTGCTAATGGTTACAGGGTTACAATTGAAATGCGGTATGAAGAGAACTAAATGCGGTATGGATACTTATTAGGCAAGTGATGCGACCAAACGAAACAAAAACAGGTTAACAGGTGCTCCCTATTTTTGACGCGATTAATTCTTGAATGGTTGAACTGTAATTTCGGCTTACCTTCAGTTGAATATCCCCCCCAAGCTGAAGAATACTTTCACTGTTACGTAAGGCTCGAATACTTTTTATGCAGTTTATGTTAACTAAGGTCGATTTGTGAATGCGTTTAAAGATACGGCCATCAAGCTGGCCCTCAAGCTTTTTCATGGTAATGCGTACTATGTGTGTTTCATCATTAGTGTGAACACACATATAATCACCTGCCGCATCAATCCAGCGTATTGTATTCACAGGCACAAACACTTTTTCATGGTCACTGTTTTTAATAATTAACTCTTGGCGAAATGAGGTAGGCAAAGGTGCATCTGAGGCGAGCCACTCTTCTAGTTCGGAAATGGCGACACCTGAGGTTTCACCAAGGGCTTGTAACAATTTAAACTTTTCTTTGTTTTGATGGTGCGTGCCAAGGTTATGCTTTGCTAATAGTCGTTCAACGGTTTTTTTTAATCGCCCTAAGTTGGCTGGCTTTAAAACATAGTCAATAGCGTCTAATTCAAATGCATCAAGCGCATATTCTCCATAAGCACTAACAAAGACAATCATAGGGAGAATATCAGCCTGTAATGCTTGCACTACCTCAATGCCGTTTAAACCAGGTAATTGTAGATCTAAAAATAAAACATCGGGGCAAAGTTCATGGCATAAAGCTATGGCTTGATCGCCGTCTGCTGCTTGGCCAATTACCGATATTTCAGGAATGTTTTCCAGACGTAACCGCAAGCCTTCCAGTGCTAGTGGTTCATCATCAACAATGATAGCTGTTAATATTGTCGTGTTTTCTTCACTCATAATAACCTCCAAAAGGCATAGATATCGCAACCGTAGTGCCTTGTTGTGCATTGTTTGTAATACTTAGATCATAGTCACCATTAAACATGGCTTTTAAACGGGCTTTAGTGTTTGTCATACCAATGCCAAAACCATTGCTTACTTTATTTTTTTGGCCATGACCATTATCAGCCACTTTAATCAGTAACCTATTTTCTTGTTTTTCAGCTGTGATAGTAACATGGCCGCCTTCTTTTCTTGGCTCAATGGCATACTTTATCGCATTTTCAACTAATGGTTGCAATAACATACTCGGTAACTGGCAATGGCGCACGTTATCCATTATGTGGATATTAACTTCTAAGCGGTCGCCAAACCTAACCTCTTCAATAGAAAGATAAAGTTCTAGTAGTTCTAGTTCTTTTTGCAGTGTGGTTTTGCTATTAGCATTTTGATCCAAAGTATACCGGAAGAACTCGCATAACTTGTCTAACATTTCATTGGCTTTATCATTTTCATGCTTATAAATAAGCGTTGAAATGGCGTTCATGGTATTAAACATAAAATGTGGGTTTAATTGATACCGTAGCATTTGTAATTGCGCATCTTTTGCCAAAGTTTGAGCTCTAAGCAAGTTTTCATGCTCTTTTTGTAGTTTTGTATTGTAGAGCATGATAAAAAATATTGAGGTCCAGGCAAACATTGTGGTTAAAGAGAACATTAACCAGCCACCAAATTCCAACATATTCCACGCTTCATTCCATTGCTGATGATGAACAACAACCTTAAACGAGCTAATTTTAATAATATTATAAATTAAACCAAGTAAGGCTGAAGAAAGGAAACTTAAGGTAAGTAGCTTTTTTAAAGGCAGGTGCACAATACGGCGAATAAGTACCCATTGCAGATACGATAAACAAAAGCCACTGAACGTTTCAATCGCAAGGTTAAGCAGTTGCCCACTAAGATTGAAATTTGGCGCATTCACTTGTGGCCTAACAATAGCTAAAAATACCAGTAGCGCATAAGCAAACCAACCGCCAATTTGCAGTGTCCAAAACTGTTCATTTTGTTTTGAAAATGCTTGTGGCTCTATTTCAAATGGACTTTCAATTCTATCGTCATTCATATTATTTATACCGTTTTATAGTAGCTCAACGTTTTTTAACGTTTATACCCACCAATAAATGTATAACAAGTCATCCGATAAAAGTCATTTTTGCGACAAGGCGGTTATATAATACTTTAAAGTGCACGCTAGGTAAGTGCTGTTTAGGAAAGCTGGTTAATTTGCTCGGTTAAATAAACTATTCTACTAGCCATACCTTCAATAATAGCGTCTTTGCACTTATCTTTAAGCTTGTTGGGTAAATCCCGCAGGGCATCTTGGTCAATACACAAGATAATTGCGTCATTTACCGCTTTGGCTGAAGCACTTTTACGGCTTTTATTAATAAAGCTACTTTCACCGATAAACTCGCCCACATTTACATAGCCAACAACCTTATCATCTGTATTACTTTTAGTGATGGCAACCTGGCCTGATAATACTATATAAAAGTGCCGGTTAAGGTCGTCCTCATGTTGAACATAGTTATCTTTATAGCATTTATAACAAGCTGACGAGTTTAACAGTAAATCTCGTTCACTGAGTGTAAGCCTTTTAAAAAAGCCAATACGAGCAACTATTTCTAACAGTTTTAAGCGTGAGATGTTTTTTAACGGTAACATTAATTACCCTCTTGATTTAACAAGGCTTTTACTGCCGTTAAGTCGATAACTTTTTCGTCTACTTTTAAATAAGCCACCGCGTAACCATTCTCTTTATCACCGTTTTTCACTTCATCTTGAACCAAGGTTGCTTCAATGATACCTGCCATCTTGATCAGTCGTTCAGATACTTCCTCTACCTTTGCTTGCGTGCTAATGTTGGTGTTAAAGCTATAACTTTTAGATTTTTTAAGTTGTTGCATACCAAAACTTAACACTAACCATAGCAGGCTTACTAACGCCATCACTAAAAAGATAGTTTGTTCACCATAAATGCTGGCAACAAAACCGCCAACAATCCCCCCCGCAAACGCACCTAAAAATTGACTACTAGAATAAATACCCATCGCACTACCTTTGACACCTGCCGGTGCCAAGCGCGATAAAATAGAAGGCATAGTCGCTTCTAAATAATTAAATGCGGTAAAAAATAGCACCACAGATAAAACTAAACTCCAAAACCCTACAGGTAATAACCAAAGTAATACTAATGCTAACGTTAACAAAGCAACTGCCGCACTGAACATAGGTTTTTCTTGCTGCTTTTTCATGGCAAAAATCATAAAGGGCACCATTAAAAAGAACGAGCCAAGTAAGGTGGGTAAGTATAATTGCCAATGGTTTTCTAACGCTAAACCACTAGCAACAAATTGTTTAGGTAGGGTAACAAAACAGGCGGTAAGTGACATATGTAAAATGAATACGCCCCAATTTAAACGTGACAATTGCGGATTCTTAATTAACTTGGCTATTTGTTTAGGTAGGGCAACATTATCACCACGTGGGGCTTTACTGACTGAGTATGGCACCATAAATTGAATTAATAGCATTGCTAACACAGTTAAAAAACCCGTAAACCAAAACAAACCACTTAAACCAAAGGCATCAGCTACTACAGGCCCTAAAATCATGGCAACCGTAAACGATAAGCCAATAAACATACCAATGGTCGCCATCACTTTAGGCCGTTGCTCTTCTCGGCTTAAATCAGCGGCTAGGGCTAAAATAGCGCTGGCAATAGCCCCCATTCCTTGTATCGCTCGGCCTATCACTACCCCATAAATAGTAGTGGAAATCGCCGCCACTATGCTGCCGATTAAAAAAATCACTAAGCCTGCTAAAATGACTGGTTTACGGCCATATTTATCAGACAAAATACCCATAGGAATTTGTAATAACGCTTGCGTTAAACCGTAAGCACCAATAGCAATACCTAGCCACAGTGGGCTATAGCCCGCTAATTGTTCACCATAGATGGCAAACACGGGTAAAATCATAAATAAGCCTAGCATGCGCACACCAAAAACACTGGCGAGGGAAAACGCAGCTCTTTTCTCAATACGGTTTAAACCTGAAACACTCATGAAATTTTACCTAATGAAAATCAAGGAAGAATTTAAAACTGGGGTAGTTTAGCACGCTATTCTTGGCAAAAAAAACCAGAATGTCACCATGCATTAAATAACCGCTTGTGCTTAGAAATAAATGCGTTTAATAACTGAACATCATTTTTCTTTATGCGGCGCTTTATGTCATAATACTTGGCTGTTGTTTTGCCAATAAATTGATAGATAAAAAATGAAAAGTATTGACGTTAGAGGCGCACGTACCCATAACCTGAAAAACATTAATTTAACCATCCCACGTGACAAATTAGTGGTCATTACTGGGCTTTCAGGCTCAGGAAAGTCTTCTCTGGCTTTCGACACTTTATACGCTGAGGGACAGCGCCGTTATGTTGAGTCTTTATCGGCCTATGCACGCCAGTTTTTATCCTTAATGGAAAAGCCTGATGTTGATCACATTGAAGGCTTATCACCTGCTATTTCTATTGAGCAAAAGTCAACCTCGCACAATCCTAGGTCAACAGTTGGCACCATCACTGAAATTTATGACTACTTGCGGTTATTATATGCGCGTGTTGGTGAGCCTCGCTGCCCAACACACAAACAGCCACTGGCCGCGCAAACTGTTTCGCAAATGGTAGACACAGTATTAGCACTTGAAGAGGGCACTAAAGTGATGCTACTTGCCCCTGTTTTACAAGACCGAAAAGGTGAGCATGTTAAATTACTGGATAACCTAGCCGCCCAAGGGTTTATTCGCGCACGTATTGACGGCGAAGTCTGTGATTTATCCGATCCACCGCCATTAGCGCTACAAAAGAAACACACCATTGAAGTTGTAGTAGATCGCTTAAAAGTACGGCCCGATATTCAATTACGCTTGTCTGAATCATTTGAAACGACACTCGCCTTAACTGCTGGCACGGCAAAAATAGCCTTTATGGATGAGCCAAATAAGGAAGAGTTACTGTTTTCCGCCAACTTTGCCTGCCCACACTGTGGTTATAGCATGCAAGAGTTAGAGCCTCGACTATTCTCGTTTAACAACCCCGCAGGTGCGTGTCAAACCTGCGATGGTTTGGGCATAGAGCAATTTTTTGATAGCAACCGGATTATAGAAAACGACGAGTTGAGCCTTGCGGGTGGTGCAATACGTGGTTGGGACAAGCGCAATTTTTATTATTTTCAAATGCTACAAGCACTTGCTGACCATTATCAGTTTTCTATCGACAAGCCCTTTAAAGAGCTCAACGATGAAGCTCGCAAAGCAGTACTTTATGGCAGCGGCAAACAAGACATTGAATTTAAATACATGAACGACCGCGGCGATGTTGTGCTACGCAAACATCCATTTGAAGGTATTGTGAACAATATGCAACGCCGCTATAAAGAAACAGAATCAAATGCGGTACGCGATGAATTATCTAAATATTTAAATAGCCAACATTGCCCTGACTGTCATGGCAGTCGGTTACGCTTGGAAGCGCGTAATGTTTTTATTGCTGACACGCCCTTAACAGAAGTGGCTGAGCTCGCGATTGCTGATGCACTGGCCTTCTTTGAAGGTTTATCGTTAACAGGGCAAAAAGCACAAGTTGCTGAAAAGATTTTAAAAGAAATTAATGAGCGCTTAGGCTTTTTGGTGAATGTTGGGCTAAATTATTTAAATTTATCTCGCGGTGCCAACACCCTGTCAGGTGGTGAAGCGCAACGTATTCGGTTAGCGAGCCAAATTGGTGCTGGTTTAGTGGGAGTAATGTATGTGCTTGATGAACCCTCTATTGGCTTACACCAACGCGATAATGAACGGTTATTAAAGACCTTAATTCACTTACGTGATCTAGGTAATACTGTCATCGTTGTTGAGCATGACGAAGATGCGATTCGTGCGGCTGATTTTGTCATTGATATTGGCCCAGGCGCTGGTGTGCATGGTGGTGAAATTATTGCCCAAGGCACGCTAGACGATATTTTACACTGCAAAGACTCACTTACTGGCAAATATCTGTCTGGAGTCGAGCGCATTGAAATACCTAAAAAACGCTACCCATTTAATAAGAAAAATGTGGTTACCTTAAAAGGCGCGAGCGGCAACAATTTAAAAAATGTTGATTTAGTGATTCCTAATGGCTTAATGACCTGCGTTACCGGCGTTTCTGGCTCAGGAAAATCAACCTTAATTAATGATACATTATACAAACTTGCGCACCTTGAGCTTAATGGCGCGACACTTGATGAGCCCTCACCGTATCACTCTATTACCGGTTTGGATCACCTTGATAAAGTAATTGAAATTGACCAAAGCCCAATAGGTAGAACACCTCGTTCAAACCCAGCAACCTACACAGGTATATTTACCGCCATTCGTGATATTTTTGCCGCAACACAAGAGGCGCGCTCACGGGGGTATAAGCCCGGGCGTTTCAGCTTTAATGTTAAAGGTGGTCGTTGTGAGGCTTGCCAAGGTGACGGTTTAATTAAAGTAGAAATGCACTTTTTACCGGATGTTTACGTGCCTTGTGATGTTTGTAAAAGCAAACGTTACAACCGTGAAACATTAGAAGTGGTATACAAGGGCAAAAACATTCATCAAGTATTAGACATGACAATTGAAGACGCCTTTGAATTTTTCCATGCTATTCCGGCAGTAAAACGTAAGCTGCAAACACTTCTTGATGTTGGCTTAGGTTATATCAAGCTTGGGCAATCAGCCATAACACTTTCAGGGGGTGAAGCACAGCGGGTTAAGTTGTCTAAAGAATTATCAAAACGCGATACTGGCAAAACCCTGTATATATTAGATGAACCCACCACAGGGCTACATTTTCATGACATTAAACAGTTGCTGCACGTTATTCATCGCTTACGTGATGCTGGCAATACTATAGTCGTGATAGAGCACAACCTTGATGTAATAAAAACAGCCGACTGGATTATTGATTTAGGCCCCGAAGGCGGAAATGGTGGGGGTGAAATACTGGTAACAGGCACACCTGAGCAAGTTGCCCAACATGAAACGTCATATACCGCGCGTTTCTTGAAACCTTTATTGGCTCAAGCAGATTAAGCGTTTTAGAAAAGGTTAGCAAGTTCGAGCTATAGCAAACAGGGGATATTAAATCCCCTGTTTGCTATAGCTTTTTAACACCCTAAAAAATAAGTATTTCCAGTGTTAACTATAAATAAAACTATGTGAATATAAACGGTATCAATAAAATTTATATCAGGAAAAAAAGACTTAACATCCCAAGGCTATTAAAAATGATATGCATGACGATAGGGTAGCTAATATTACCTGTTGTATGGCGCGCAAAAGCTAATAATAAGCCTAGGAAAAATATGATAACAAAAGTAATAATATTGTCATATTGTGTATGAATTAACGTAAAAGCAAGGGTACTTAATGCGAGTGCGCCTATATCACCTAATTTGGTTTGCGCTATTTTACTGTACAACCAGCCCCGAAAAACGAGTTCTTCCATAATAGGAATAACCACACAAATAGTCGCAACCAGTAATATCACAAGCATTGAACTCGTACTTTCCGCTTTTACATCTAACATGAACTGCTCTACCGGTAGGTTAAACAACTCACCTAAAATTGCAGAACCTACCCAAAAAGTAAGTGCCACAATGGACCAAGTCAACAATGCTTTAGCTGTCGCCGATTTTACTGCCCAAAATGTAAAACGTTCACGCCAGTTACGCGCAAATGTAGCGGCATTTAATAACGGAATAGTTAAAATAGGTGCGATAAGAGACATCATTAACAAGGTTGATACTGAGGTAAATTTAGCATCCATAGCCTCCACACTCACTCCCTGTACGCCTAGGATAACCCCGAAGCCCATATAAAGTAATATTTGTGGTACAAAAATGATGATGACTAACCAAAGCGCTATTTTAATAAAGCTTGATTTGGGCACTGAAACTTCCGCTAGCTGTTGTTCCAGTTGGCTTTTTTCAATTGTTGTGTCTGTTGTCATGTAAATACTTCCTTTTAAGTTTATTTATTCCTTCTATTCATTAATAGATTACAATAAACAAATGTTGATATGCAAATGATATAGTGATGATGAAAGACTCTGCACGATTAAAGTTTCGCCTTATGGGCCCCGAAGACGTACAGGCACTCTGGGTAATAGACCAAGACCCTGAGGTAATGCATTTTCTTAATGGCGGTAAACCAACGACTATGAAAACCATCAATGAGGTTTTCTTACCGCGTATGCAAGCTTACCGAGATCCGAGCAAAGGCTTTGGTATTTGGCAGGTATCTAACAAGGTTACTGGTGAGTATCTTGGCTGGGTGTTAGCACGCCCCATATCATTTTTTACCGACAAGCCAGACTTTACCAATATAGAATTAGGCTGGCGATTTTTCAAGAAAGCCTGGGGGAAAGGGTATGCCACCGAAGCGGCTATAGCCATGAAGTCGATGCTAGCTAAACAAGCTGATATTGCTCATATCTCTGCTTTAGCGGTAGAAAACAACCTTAGCTCTATTGCTGTAATGAAAAGAGTGGGAATGCAATTTATCAAAAACTACAATCACCAAGACCCTAAGGGTAACTTTATCGCGGTGCACTACCAAATGCCGATAAAATAGCTTATTCTGGTTTTTATCGCTAAAACTAAAAGGAGTACCCCTCTGGACACTTCAATTGAAAATTCAGACAGCCTTGATAATACAAGAGATTATCAACAAAATTATCCCAACATTTTAATTTACTTGCTTGCTTTCATCAGTGGTTTTTCCATCATGGGCATCGAATTATTAGGTGGCAGAATTTTAGCGCCTTATTTTGGTAGCTCTGTTCATATTTGGGGCAGTATTATTACTGTATTTATGTTGAGCCTATCGTTAGGGTATTTACTTGGCGGAAAACTGTCAACACGCTCTCCATCACTTGCCATTTATGGCTTAATATTCGTGGCTGCCGCTATTATGGTATTGCCCATTGTAATATTTGGCCAAACGCTAATGGAGTTCGTTTTTTTAACGATTGAAGATTCGCGCTACGGATCGTTACTCGCTTCAATCATATTGTTTTTTATTCCTACCGTTATTTTAGGTATGTTATCCCCCTACTCTGTCCGTTTACTTGTGACCAGCTCTGATGAGAGTGGGCAAGTAGCAGGAAAACTCTATTTTGTTTCTACCTTAGGTAGCGCTTTGGGTACAATTGTTAGCTCATTTTATTTAATTTTATGGTTTGATATTAATACCATTATTTATAGCTTTAGCGTGCTACTGGCTTGTTTAGGTTTACTCGCAATTTTTATCCACAAATCTCGGCAAGTAACAAGTATGGAGAATTGTCATGTATAAGAAGGTTACACTATTTCTTTTAGTTTTCTTCATAGGGCATACTGCTCACGCTAAAGTTGTTCATCAAGAGCGCTCGCTATATCGCAATATTTTAGTAGAAGATACCAACGACTTACGTTGTTTAAAATTTAACACTAAAAGCAGCAAAACCCAGCAAAGCTGTTTTTTAAAAAGCCAGCCTAACCAGCTTGTTTTTAATTACACAAAACTCTTAATGACAGGTCTATTATTACAGCCAGCACCTAAGCGTATTTTAATTGTCGGCTTAGGTGGCGGTACTATGTCAAATACGCTGTCTCAGCTTTATCCGCAAAGTAAAATAGATAACATAGAAATTGATCCTGCGGTAATTAAAGTGGCCCGTGACTACTTTGGTTTTTTAGAAAACGACCGAATTAAAACCTATGCACAAGACGGCCGTATTTTTATCAAACGGGCATTACTTAAAAAACAAACTTATGACTGGATAATTTTAGATGCTTTTAATGGCGATTATATTCCTGATCATTTAATGACAAAAGAGTTTTTACAAGAAGCTAAGGCCTTACTGACAGAAGATGGCATATTAAGCGCGAATACTTTTTCATTAAGCAAGCTTTACGCCCATGAATCTGCAACTTACAAAGCCGTTTTTGGCCATTTTTTCCAGGTAGCCAATAGCAATAATTCAAACCGAATTATTGTAGTGCGTAAAAATGGTTTCTCCAACCAACGCATTCACGACAGTGTAATTCAATCACTTGATAACAGTTTATCTGCTTATGGCGTTGATATTAAGTTGCTTTACCGCAACATGGTTAGTACAAAGGACAAGCAAGATTGGCCAGAGGATACACGTTTACTTACAGACCAGTTTTCGCCCGCTAATTTGTTAAATATAAAATAGCTGCAAAATTAGCCTAAGGTCTAATTGGTTTACTTTGTCGACACTTTTATAGTGTTTGTATAAGTCATCACTTAATCGAGGCATTTAATGAGCTTTGCAGACAAACAAAGAGAAGCGGTTAATTCAACAGAATCTTATTGGAACAAGCAGTCAAAGCTTGTTTCTTGGTTTACCCCCCCTAAGACCATATTGTCGACAAATAATAACGGTTGGACTGATTGGTTTGCTGACGGTGAATTAAATACCAGCTACCTGGCACTGGACTATCACGTTGAGCAAGGGCGTGGCGAACAAATTGCCCTTATTTACGACTCACCAGTGACGAATACTAAGCAAACATTTACTTACCTTGAATTAACCGAGCAAGTGGCAAAGTTTGCTGGTGTATTGCAAAAGCAGCAGGTAAGCAAAGGTGATCGCGTGCTTATTTATATGCCAATGATCCCACAAGCAGCTATCGCAATGTTAGCCTGCGCTAGAATTGGCGCTATTCACTCAGTCGTTTTTGGTGGTTTTGCCGCTAAAGAGCTTGCGGTGCGCATTGACGATGCTGAGCCTAAAGTAGTGGTGAGCGCTAGCTGTGGCATTGAAATTGAAAAAGTCATTCCTTATAAACCTTTGCTTGATAATGCAATTGAATTAGCAACGCATAAGCCAAGTAGCGCTATTATTTATCAAAGAGCGCAATTAAGCGCCAGCATGGACAATGAATGTGACCATGACTGGCAAGCGCTAATGGCTAACGCACAAGCTATTGCGCCCGTTAAACTTAAAAGTACTGACCCGCTTTATATTCTTTACACCTCAGGCACTACCGGCAAACCTAAAGGAGTGGTGAGAGATAATGGCGGCCACGCAGTCGCAATGCGTTACAGCATGAAGAATATTTATGGTATGAAAGCGGGTGATGTTTTTTGGGCAGCCTCAGATGTCGGCTGGGTTGTTGGCCACTCTTATATTATTTACGCGCCATTAATTGCGGGTTGCAGTACCATTTTGTATGAAGGCAAACCGATAAAAACTCCCGATGCTGGTGCTTTTTGGCGAGTATGTGAAGAATACAAGGTTAATGTACTTTTTAGTGCACCAACGGCGTTTCGTGCTATTGCCAAAGAAGATCCTGACGGCGCGTTAATGCACAAGTATGATTTATCTCACCTAAAACGCCTTTATCTCGCCGGAGAACGTTTAGACCCAGCCACTTATCATTGGCTAGGTCAAAAGTCTCAATTACCGGTTATTGACCATTGGTGGCAAACCGAAACTGGCTGGGCTATTGCTAGCACCCCTTTTACTGATGAAACCGGCACTGAGCTTATGCCAACCAAAGCTGGCTCAGCTGGTTTTCCTGTGCCAGGTTTTAATGTGGAAGTACTTGATGCATACGGTAAAGCCCTGCCCGCCAACCACCAAGGGACGGTTGCCATTAAACTACCAATGCCACCAGGATGCTTAGCCACAATTTACCAAGACGAAGCACGTTTTAAATCAAGCTACTTGTCAATACACCCAGGCTATTATGTGACCGGTGATGGTGGCTATATCGATGATTCGGGCTATTTGTTTATTATGGGACGAACCGATGACGTCATTAATGTTGCTGGACACAGGTTATCAACCGGCGAAATGGAAGAAGTGCTCTCTAGCCATAGTGCCGTAGCCGAATGTGCTGTTATTGGTATTAATGACCCCCTAAAAGGCCAAGTGCCTTTTGGGTTAGTGGTAATAAAAAATGGTATTGAAGAAAGTGATGACAGCTTAACAAAAGCCCTTAAAGGCAAAGTACGGACAGAAATTGGTGCCATTGCTTCATTAAAAGGGTTAATTATCGTTGAACGCTTACCTAAAACACGCTCTGGCAAAATTCTGCGCAAAACCTTAAGGCAAATGATAGACGGCCAACAAATTGATATTCCCTCCACCATTGACGACCCACAGGTATTAGATGAGTTAGCGCTTAGGTTAACGGGGATCACGAGCTAAGTTTATTATCTCTTACGCACCTAATACCTATTCATAGGTTAGACATTAAGATGCTATCAGTACTCTCTTCCTGATTATCATCATTTTGTCATGGTAGGTCGGCATTTATGCCGTCAAATAGCGGCCCATTAGGTCATGACTGATGGGCTAAAGCCCCACTGACAAATAAGTGATCGTTTTTAAAGTCCTACCTATGGGTACTAGATACTAGGTGCTAGGTACTAGGTACTAGATACTAGCATCAACAACTTAACCTATTAGGTCTTGCTATGTTGTCGTGCTATGTTTTTTGCCGCCGCGTGTTCATTACCTGTTTTACTAGAGCCGCCAACCGCTTGGTTAATTTCAGCCATTTCTGCTTGCGTTAAATCACGCCACTGCCCAGGCTTTAAATTATTTAAGGTTACATTCATAATGCGCAAACGCTTTAACTTTTTCACCTCATAATCTAAATATTCACACATACGGCGTATTTGACGGTTTAAACCTTGCGTTAAAATAATCGTAAAAACAAAACGGCTCTCCATGCGTACTATACAAGGCTTGCTGATAGTACCTAAAAGCGGTACACCACGTGACATACGTTTAATAAAGCGCTCACTAATGGGTTTGTCTACCGTGACCAGGTATTCTTTGTCGTGCGCATTTTCAGCACGTAAAATTTTATTAACGATATCACCGTCACTGGTTAGAAAAATTAAGCCCTCAGAGGGTTTATCTAAACGACCAATGGGAAAAATGCGTTCTTTGTGGCCAATAGCATCAATAATATTACCGCGCACATGTGGCTCTGTGGTGCAGGTAATACCCACAGGTTTATTGTAAGCTATATAAATACGGTCAGACTTATTTTTAGCGCTCGCTAAAATAGGCTTACCGTCAACCTTAACTTCGTCACCTATTTGTACCTTGGTGCCTAGTTCAGGCAACTTACCATTCACGGTAACACGATTCGCCTCAATTAATTTATCAGCACCGCGGCGAGAACAAAAACCAGACTCACTAATAAATTTATTTAAACGCTTGCTGTTACTTGCGTCATTAGTGCTACTGTTAGTCATTAGGTAATCTGCCATCTTGTTTTTTAAAAGGTGTATTATACTAAAAGCCAGTACCAAAACCCAACAGTAAAACCTAAATAATACCGTGGAGTTATTGATGAAAGTTTTTGCCCATCGCGGCGCAAGCGGCACAGAGCCCGAAAATACATTACGGGCTATTCAAGCAGCACTTGATGCTGACGTAGACGGTATAGAAATTGATATATATGAAGCGGACAACACGCTTTTTGTTATTCATGATCGCTGGTTACATCGCACCACTTCAGGCAATGGACAAATATCACATTATAATACTGCCCACTTGCGTAGTTTAGACGCTGGTTTAGGTGAAATAATTCCAACGCTGGATGAAGTGTTATTATTAATCGCCGGACAATGTATTATCAACATAGAATTAAAAAGCATTAATAACATAAATTTACTGTATAACTATCTTGATAAGGCTGTAAACACGACTTCCTTAACTGCTAACAATATTCTGTTGTCTTCATTTAATCATCGCTTATTAAATATTATTCACCAGCAACGGGAAGAGTTTGCTATTGGTGCGCTCACCGCTTGCTATCCGTTAGATTATGCACAGTTTGCCGAGCAACTTAATGCACATTCAGTACATTTAAGTGTTGATTTCATCAGTGAGCACTTTGTTGAAGACGCCCATAAACGTGGTTTACAAGTGTATGTTTACACCGTAGATGAATTGGAAGATATCCAAACAATGAAAGCGCTTGGCGTAGATGGTATTTTTTCTAATTTTCCCACAAGAACCAAAAGCCATTTAGCGCATTTACGTTAGCGTGTTTCGTCACAACAGCAGCACTAGGGCGCTTTATTCAGGGGGGCTTTCACCACGACTGCTTTACACACTAGATAACTCTGTTGCCATTTTGTATTAACGCACTTAACGGGTTAACACCAAACTGGTAACAAAGCTCTGCCGGTTGCTCAATATCCCACAGCACCATATCGGCATCAAAACCTACAGCTAGTTTGCCCTTCGTTGTAGACAACCCTAACGCTTTAGCGGCATTACAAGTCACTCCCGCAAGTGCCTCGCTTGGGGTTAAGCTAAATAAAGTACACGCCATGTTCAGCATTAGCATAATGGAGCAAAGCGGTGATGTACCTGGGTTAACATCCGTTGCGACTGCCATTGCCACCCCATGTTTTCGTAATAATTCAATGGGCGGTAACTGGGTTTCTCGTAAAAAATAAAAAGCGCCGGGTAATAACACAGCTGTCATGTTTGCGGCTTTCATCGCTTTTATGCCTTGCTCTGCTAGAAATTCCACATGATCACTCGACAAAGCTTGGTATTTAGCCGCCAACTCAGTACCCCCAATATTAGATAACTGCTCTGCGTGCAATTTTATCGCTAAGCCATGTTCGGCCGCTGCAATTAATACTCGCTCTGTTTGTTCAAGATTAAAGCCTATATTTTCACAAAAAACATCAACAGAATCTGCTAGTTTTTGCATGGCGATAACGGGTATCATTTCTTCGCATACTAAATCAATATAACTGTCGGCATCATCTTTATACTCTGTGGGTAAGGCATGAGCCCCTAAAAAAGTGCGCTTAATTGTTACCGGTAACTCATTAGCTAACTGGCCTGCCACCTTTAACATTTTTACTTCAGTGGTAAGATCTAAACCATAACCTGATTTAATTTCAACCGTGGTAACACCTTGTTGATGAAGCGCCGTTAACCGCGCCAAAGCACTTGCTAACAATTCGGCTTCTGTTGCTGCTCTTGTTGCCTGCACTGTGGCAAGAATACCACCGCCAGCTTGTGCTATTTCTTGATAGCTTTTACCTTGCAAACGCATTTCAAACTCATTGGCACGGCTTCCACCATAAACAAGATGCGTATGGCAGTCGATTAATCCTGGGGTTAGCCATTGCCCTTGAGCATCGATTACCTCTACTTTATCCGCGTCATAGGCAGGTAAATCAACCTGTTTACCCACCCAAGCAATTTTTCCATCACTAATGGCTATTGCTCCTGCTAAAATTTCAACATAATCAGACAGTTGGCTACAGTTATTACGCTTATCCATCGTGGCCAAGTTGACATTAAGCCACAGTGTTTGCCAGCGGTGAGCTTGAAGTTTGGCTTGCTTATCTATGGGTGTTCGCGCTGAAGTGCTTGTCATAACAAATACCTAGAATGTGTAAAATTTCATTCCACTGACTGTAGCTTAGAAAGGACTAACAAGCAATAGTTGTATATACAACTATTGCTTTGACGGTAAAATTATGCGAACGTATAGACAACTACTGCTAGTAAAGAATCAATTGGTTATATCATGAGTGAGACAAGTTCAAATAACAATAAAAAGCCGGCCAAATATAGTGTGATTAAAAAATACATCTGCCAGCAAATAGAGTCTGGCCAATGGCTACAACATTATAAAGTGCCTTCTGAAAATGAGCTAACACAACAGTTTGATGTCAGCCGTATGACCGCTCGCCGTGCCCTTCAAGAGTTAACAGAACAAGGCATTCTTGTTCGAACACAAGGCTCAGGCACTTTTGTTGCCACCTTAAAGTCACAATCATCATTATTAGAAATCCGCAATATTAGTGATGAAATCAATGAGCGAGGCCATCAACATCATGCGCAACAGCTTAAACTTGAGTCGGTAGCAGTGAATGAAGAAATTGGTATTTTATTAAACTTAAAAAATAATGAGCAGGTGTTCTTTTCACAAGTTTTACATTTTGAAAATGACCAAGCTATCCAATTAGAACAGCGTTATGTTAACGCCAACTTAGTGCCCGAGTATTTATTACAAGACTTTACTAAAATCACCCCACATGAATATTTGTCTGCCGTTGCCCCATTAACAGAAGCTACTCATGAAGTTGAGGCTGTTTTAGCAAGCCAGGATATTTGCCAGTTACTGGCGATTAATAACACGGTCCCGTGCTTACAAGTTAAACGTAGAACGTGGTCTAACAAAGGCGTAGTGAGCTTGGCCATATTAACCGCACCTGGCGACAAGTACCGACTAGGGGGCCACCTTAAGTTCTAGCGTTATTATTTTCACACGAACACTTCAAGCCAAGTAGTCGGTAAAAAGAACCTACCGAACAATTTTCTCTATTAATTATGAATACATGTAAAGCATTATAAAGAGGACAACTCATGACAACTCATTCTCCTACAGCAAATACCACTGCAGATAGTAATTTACGCCTTGATACGTCAAGGATTATTCGTGCTGATCGTGGCACAACAATGACCGCAAAAAGCTGGCTAACAGAAGCGGCCAAGCGTATGTTAATGAATAATTTAGACCCTGAAGTAGCCGAGCATCCACAGTCATTAGTTGTTTATGGTGGTATTGGCCGTGCTGCACGTAATTGGGCCTGTTTTGATAAAATTATTGAGGTGCTCAATCGCCTTGAAAATGATGAAACCTTAATGGTGCAATCAGGTAAACCGGTCGGCGTATTTAAAACCCATGAAAATGCACCGCGTGTGTTAATTGCGAACTCAAATTTAGTACCCAATTGGGCAAACTGGGAACACTTTAACGCATTAGATAAAGAAGGCTTAATGATGTACGGCCAAATGACTGCCGGCTCTTGGATTTATATTGGCTCTCAAGGTATTGTACAAGGCACATACGAGACCTTCGTTGCCATGGCTAAACAACATTTTAATGGCAATACTAAAGGCAAGTGGGTTTTAACTGGCGGCTTAGGCGGTATGGGTGGAGCGCAACCGCTAGCGGCAACTATGGCTGGGTTTTCAGCCTTGGTGGTTGAGTGTGACGAAACACGTATCGACTTTCGCATTAACACCCGCTACGTTGACAAAAAAGCAAAAAATTTAGACCAAGCATTGGCGATGATAAATGACGCTAGCGCAAAAGGTGAAGCGATTTCAGTGGGTTTATTAGGGAACGCTGCCGATGTTTTTCCTGAATTAGTAAAACGCGGGATCACGCCTGATGTGGTAACCGATCAAACGTCTGCGCACGACCCTTTAAATGGTTATTTACCACAAGGCTGGACGATGGACTATGCCGCTAACATGCGTTTAAAAGACGAAGCTTTGGTAGTAAAAGCCGCTAAGCAATCCATGGCAATACAAGTTCAAGCCATGCTTGACTTACAGTCGGCAGGTGCTGCCACAACTGACTATGGTAATAATATTCGCCAAATGGCACTCGAAGAAGGGGTAAGCAATGCCTTTGATTTCCCCGGCTTTGTTCCTGCTTACGTGCGGCCATTATTTTGTGAAGGCATTGGGCCATTTCGTTGGGTTGCCCTTTCGGGGGATCCTGAAGATATTTACAAAACCGACGCTAAAGTAAAAGAATTAATACCAAACAATCCTCATTTACATCATTGGTTAGACATGGCGCGTGAGCGTATTGCCTTTCAAGGCTTACCCGCGCGAATTTGCTGGGTTGGCTTAAAAGACAGAGCGCGTTTAGCGTTGGCCTTTAATGACATGGTTAAAGCAGGTGAGCTTTCTGCGCCTGTAGTTATTGGCCGTGACCATTTAGACTCAGGTTCAGTTGCTTCACCTAACCGTGAAACTGAGAGCATGTTAGACGGCTCTGACGCGGTGTCAGACTGGCCTTTACTCAATGCTTTATTATCAACTTCTGGTGGTGCTACTTGGGTTAGCATACATCACGGCGGCGGTGTTGGCATGGGCTTTAGTCAACATTCGGGCGTGGTAATTGTGGCCGATGGCACAGACGAAGCCGCTGCGCGTATTGGCCGTGTTTTATGGAACGACCCAGCTACAGGTGTTATGCGCCACGCTGATGCAGGTTACGATCTCGCAATCAATTGTGCGAAAGAGCAAGGGCTAGACTTACCGATGCTAGAGACTAGGTACTAGGGACTAGGGACTAGAGACTAGGGACTAGGGACTAGGTACTAGGTACTAGAGACTAGGTACTAGAGACTAGGTACTAGGTACTAGAGACTAGGTACTAGAGACTAGGTACTAGAGACTAGATACTAGGGACTAGAGGCTAGAGACTAGGTACTAGGTAAGACAACTAATATTGAGAAATGTATGAATCAAATAACAGAATTAACTATTACCCCAGGGCAGTTAACCCTTGCACAATTGCGCGAGGTGAACCGCTATGACGGTATTCAATACAGCTTAAATAGCAATGCCTTTGCTGATATTAACAAAAGTGCTGATGCAGTACAGCAAGTCATTAAAGATGGCCGTGTGGTTTATGGTATTAATACCGGCTTTGGCTTGTTAGCTAGCACGCGCATTAAGGAAAATGAACTGGAACTCTTGCAACGCTCTATTGTGTTGTCACATTCAGCAGGGTTTGGCGAGTACATGGAAGATGCGACCGTTCGCTTAATGATGGTGCTAAAAATAAACTCGCTGTCTCGAGGTTTTTCAGGTATTCGCTTAAAGGTCATTCAAGCGTTAATCTCTTTGTTAAATGCGCAAGTTTATCCTTGTGTTCCTAAAAAAGGCTCTGTGGGTGCTTCTGGTGATTTAGCGCCGCTTTCCCATATGGTTTTACCCTTACTGGGTGAAGGCGAAGTGTCGTATCAAGACCAGGTAATTACAGCGGCAGCTGGCCTAAAAATAGCAGGGCTTGAACCCATTACGCTAGCAGCAAAAGAAGGATTAGCTTTATTAAACGGCACACAGGCCTCCACAGCTTTTGCATTAGAAGGCCTGTTTCACGCGGAAGACTTATACGCTGCAGGAACGGTAATAGGCTCAATGTCTGTCGAAGCAGCAATGGGCTCACGTGCACCCTTTGACCACAGAGTGCACTGGGTTCGCGGACAGCAAGGTCAAATTGATGCGGCGCGTGCTTATCGTCATATTCTATCTGGCCATTCTGAAATTTCGCAAGCACACGTAAATTGCGACAAAGTACAAGACCCTTATTCGCTTCGCTGCCAACCACAGGTAATGGGTGCTTGTTTAACCCAAATTCGCCAAGCTGCTGAGGTTTTACATGCTGAGGCCAATGGCGTAACAGATAACCCTTTAGTGTTTGCTAACGAAGGTGACTTTATTTCTGCTGGTAACTTTCATGCAGAGCCCGTTGCTATGGCCGCTGATAATTTAGCTTTAGCCATTGCTGAAATTGGCTCCTTGTCTGAACGGAGAATGGCATTACTCATTGATGCTAGTTTAAGTAAATTACCGCCCTTTTTAGTTGATAATGGTGGAGTAAACTCTGGCTTTATGATCGCACAAGTCACTTCTGCAGCCCTTGCCTCAGAAAATAAAAGTTTAGCGCATCCTGCTTCTGTTGATAGTTTACCAACGTCTGCTAATCAAGAAGATCACGTTTCTATGGCATGTTTCGCTGGCCGCCGCTTAGTCGACATGGCAGAGAATACCAACGGTGTACTTGCTGTTGAATACTTAGCTGCAGCACAAGGGCTAGACTTTAGAGCACCACTAAAAGGCTCTGTTTTTATAGAACAAGCTAAAGCTATGTTACGGGCAACGGTCAGTTTTTATGACAAAGACCGATACTTCGCCCCTGATATTGTTGAAGCTTCCGCTATTATTAGCGACGGTGAGTTAAATCAGTTGATGCCTGAGCGCTTATTACCCAGCCTTGAGTATGTTTGCTAGCATATCAAGGCACCCTAACCAAAAGCGAGAGACGATTAAGGCAACTTTGTAACACTACCAATTTTGTTGATTTTCTCTATTGATAGTTATAAGGTTTATGAGAGGCTGCCCTCCACTTACACACCCTTGGGTTAAATTAGCACAACGAAAGGATACGCAATGATAGACTTTAATAACAAAACTGTTTTTAAACTAAAGCAGAACAGTGATTTCGCCGAGAAGGTAAGTGATTTACTACTCGATGACGAGCAAGTAATTGATTCGTATAAAACAATGCGTGATGGTGTTGTGTTTACCAGCAAAAGAATCATTGCCATTAATGTTCAGGGAATCACTGGCAGTAAAAAAGATTTCACCTCGTTACCCTATAAAAATATCGTCGCTTATTCTATTGAAACATCAGGCACCTTTGATCTTGATGCCGAGCTAGAAATATATTTTTCTGCCTTAGGCAAAGTTAAATTTGAGTTTACAGGTACCTCTGCCATGACTGAAATATCCAAAATCATTTCTGGGTATTGCTTATAAATGATTCATCATTAATCAGGTGAAAGCATATTCGTTATCGCCTGCGCTGTTTTCAGGGTACGGATTTCTTGAAACAGTGTATCGGCTTCACTGTAGGCTAGCTTGATGTATTTAAGCCATTGCTTAATGCGGTTTGGGTAATATTTACTTTTATCGCCATAAGTTTCACACTGGGTATAATCAAGTAACAAGTTTTGTACTTCATTCCATGGCATTACAGGCGCTTGCTGTTTAATTACTTGCGCTAAATTGGGTATCATTAAAGCACCACGGCCAACCATGATATCTTGGCAGCCAGTAATGTCTCGGCACTTTTGTGCATCTTCTTGGTTAAAGATATCTCCATTAGCAATAACGGGAATTTTGACACTTTGCTTTATTTTCGCAATCCATTGCCAGTGTGCTGGCGGTTTGTACCCTTCAAGCTTCGTTCTGGCGTGTACGGTTAATTCATTAGCACCTGCCGCTGCAATGGCTTGTGCGTTTTCGACCGCAAGGCTTTTATCTTCATAACCTAAACGAATTTTAGCGCTAACAATCGCCTCTTCTGGCACTGATTTTCTGATGGCGCTTATTATTTGATACAGGTTATCAGGATCTTTTAATAAAATCGCGCCCCCGCGGTTTTTATTCACCGTTTTTGCCGGGCAGCCAAAGTTAATGTCAACCCCATACGAGCCAAGCTCAATGACTTTAGCGGCATTGTCAGCCATACAGCTTGGGTCTTGGCCAAGTAACTGCACCCGCACAGGTGTGCCTGCCTCTGTTGTACAACCATAAGCATTCGCGTTAATCAGCTCGGGGCAATAGCGAAAAAAAGTTTTATCTGTGGTTAGTTGGTCAACAACGCGGACAAATTCAGTCACGCATAAATCATATCCACCTACTGTCGTTAGTAGCTCTCGCATTAAATGGTCAAGTACACCGTCCATTGGTGCTAATACAATTCTCATCATGATTAACTTTTATCCACGCTATTATTCGCGTCAGTGTCAAAATTTAGGCCAGCCTTAAGCTTCAGGTATTTTGTTATTAACCAATAGATATAGGTTGTTGCTAAGGCAATTAACAAGTGCACAAGTAAGGTAAGTGGCTGCAAATTTTCTTGCCACAAAAAAACCGGACCACGGTAGGTAATAAACACTAAATCTAGCAAGGATATATGCATCCAAATAATAATAAAAAGTAACTTGAGTCGGTGGCGTTCAAGAAAGGCTTTAGGAAATAAATTCAAACGATAACCAATAAAAGACGGGAGAAAATACTATTATACCATGTAGCCCAAAGAAGTAATTACTTAGTGTTAGAGGATAACCAACTGAGCAAGTCAGGGTAAGCAAATTGGTAGCCTAAAACGGCTTTCGTTTTTTCACCCAATACTATCTTAGTCACTTTCGTTTGATTTTCATGGGCAATAGGCGGCGGCTTTAACCCTAATATTTGCGCAGCCGTTTGATAATAAAGCCCTTTCGTTACGTGGGTATCACTAACACCATTAAAGATAGCTGAAGGAAGCAAGGTTTCAAGCAGTAATTTAATAAGAGCAGCGGCATCCTCTTGATGAATTAAATTCACCGGCGCTGTTGAGTTGCTTAAGGTTTTATTCGCCAAAATAAATTTACCTGGATGACGCCCTGGGCCTACTAGGCCGGCTAATCTCAGCACAAACCCTTGCTTGTCTTCTTGGTTAGCGAAGTTTAATACTGCCTGCTCAGCCGCGTTCAGTATTTGTACTTTCTCTGTTGCTAAATCAAGTGCGCTACTCTCATTTACCTCACCGTCTAAGCCGTCATATACCGCTGTACTTGACAGTAAAACAATGCGTTTAACAACACCGCTATTCTGCGCAGCCTGCACTAACTGACTGACTTTCTCGGCATAATCTACTCTGCCTTGCCTAAATTGTGGCGTAATGGCAATAACCAAACTTTGCTGTGTAAAGATATCGTGCTGGATGAGATTACTTTCTTTTGCCGGCAAGGTTAATTGTTGCGCGGGAATTGATTGTTGATTTAACTCATCTACATGTTTTTGCTGACTACTGGTTGCTAACACCGCAGTATTATTGTTGAGTAGCTTTGCGGCTAGGGCTTTTCCTAACCAACCACAGCCAATAATACCAACCGTGTTACTGGTTATTTTGTTTCTTTTATTTATCATTTTATTGCTGTCTCTTTAGAACTCTTTACCGCTATGTGATCTGCGCTATATAAAACTGCACCATTAAGCACCAACAGGGCTCTGCTTACCAGGGAGAACAACGTATTCACCTGTAAATGTGGCGGCAATATTATCACCGCAATATATACGTGCGACTAAATTAAAACGAGCTTTCTTACCTTGTGTTAAGTGGTCAAATTGGCCTGAAACATCTTTTGCAGCCACTTGCCCATAGGCTAAGCCTTTAATAGGTGAGTGATAGCGAATATTTGCCTGAGCTAACACAATATCGCCATTGAGTTCGGCATTCAATTGTTGTTGCTCTTGCAGCGCTAGGTAAACCCAACCCCACCCGGTTAAAGTGGCTAAGGTATAAATACTACCGGCAAACATTGTGTGATGAAGGTTTTGATTAAAGTCAGTATCACAAATTGTCATTAATTGGGTGCCATCATAATAACTAATTTGGATATTCATCGCCTTACTTAGCGGAATAGTTTTATGCCACAGGGTTTGTAATGCTTGCGTGTTACTATTTTTACTTTCAGGCAGTACCGTGAGTTTTTTTACCATGCGGTAATGCTTAATGTCATCGTATAGGGTATGTGAGTATTCTTGTAATTGGTAACCAAGTTTTTGATAAAAATGAATAGCACTTTCTCGGGCATTTAATACCAGCTCACTTATACCTAACTGTTGTGCTTGTTGCTCTAACGCATTTACTATTTTTTGCCCTAAGCCCTGACCTTGCCTATTATGCTTAACAGCCATGAAGCGAATTTTTCCTTGTGATATTTCGCCTTTTTCTAAGCGCCCTACCGCCAAAACTTCGCCCTGTTCATCAATAATCATTCGGTGAATAGCATATTTTTCTTGTGCGTCTTGCTCGCTGCCAAGTGCTTGTTGCCAGGGTTTTCTTAAAATTTCCCAGCGTAAATGATAATACTGTGAAAACTCTGTTGCAGTAATTGGTGCTCTTAAGGTGTACATTGTCTATCTGTCCTGATTTTTATTTTAATCACAATCTTTTTTAGTTAACCCGTTGGAGCATTATGCAATTAGCAAAACACGTTGCACAAGGAAAATTAATCTATTTGAGCCAAGATGCTAAAAGCATTTCAGTAAGCGAAAATGCACATTATCGTTGGCTTACTTTTGGCTGCGAGGTATTGGGCAGTAACAACAATGAACAGGTCATTCAAAGCGTTATGCTTAAGCGCAAACCATGGAAATTAACCTTACCCCATCAAACAGCCATGATGCTGCCTTTGTTATTTTTTAAACCTAACACCATGGTTGAATTAGGGTTAGGCGGTGGTAATATCCAGCGCTTCATCCGGCATGTATCTAATAAAATTATGCTACAAAGTGTTGAACATAGTAGCACAGTCATCAATTGCTTTGCTCAGTACTTTAATCCAGAAAACAACCACTTTACAATCATACATGGTGACAGCAAGCAATGGCTACAAGCAAATAACGGCAATTACGACTGGTATGTTTGCGATGTTTATCAGCAAGACATTGAGAGCTACCAGAGTACGGTGAATCAACTAGAGCAGTTAATCGCCAATATACAAGAAAACACCTGTTTATCAATTAATTTACCTGACGCTACAGACAACGAAGTTAATTTATTATTAACCTTATTAAAAGAAAGAGTCACCGAACACGATATTATTTATTTTCATATACCCAATTACTTAAATATTGTGATTCACTTAATACCAAAACAATGGCAAATTTATAAAAGGAAAAAACGCAGTAAACACAGTTACTTAGCCAAACATACCTTTGCAAGGTGGAAGAAGATTTGGCAGCACGGCAATAAAATCAGTTAATTTATGCCGTTATTTCAGCCGCTTAGTACAAGTGCATTAACTTGCTACTAAGCGTACTAAATAATGTACGTCACTTGTTAGCCGGCAATAGATTAAGCACAACAAAAAGGCCATTACTCTAAGGCTTTCTTTGGGTTGGCTGTGTTAAATTAACCCCTTTAGTCATGTAGATGTCATCATAAGCCAAACCACCATTACCGTAAGGTTTTTTAGCAGGCCCTGTATTGCTGTTAGCAAAAAAGGTAATTAATGCCTGCTCTCGCTTCATTCTAAAATCGGCATTTTTATAAACTAAGGTTTGCTTGCTAAATTCCCCCCCTTGTAGATAAACATCATAAGATTGCCCGCCATGTATGGCTAAGTCGTTATTGACTACATACCAAATTTGATACCATACATTGGTTTGCATCGATTTTGCTGGGCGATTTTCAGCAAAATTTTGTACTTTACTGTATTGTTGATACTTGTTATCGCTATCAACTTTCACCATAAGGGTGCCATCATTTTTAAAGCCATTAGACTCGAACTTGTCTGTCACCCGTAAGGTTGGCTCAAAGGCGTTATAACCGGCTTTTATGATTTGCTCAGGGGTTAAGTTACTGATACCAAAAGCATGATTATTTGGAAAACTCTCAACCAGAATACGCGTATAAAAAGTATATGTTTGCCCTACCGCTACAGGCTCAGGTAATACTTTAACGGATATCGCTTTACGATTGCCGACGATACCGTCGTCAGCAGGTTTTTTAATAAGGTAATGATTGTTATTGGCTGTATTTTTTTCTAGCCGAATTTGAGTTATTTGCGGGTTAGCGATAAAAGGCTTGGTCTCATTTTGTGTATCTGCGTTAAACCATCCCACTAACGCTTGTTGTTCAAAGTTGTCAATCAATAACCAAGTATCATTTTTAGGTGCCATTGAACAGGCACTCAATAATAATGTAACAATTGATAAGGATAATAAATGTCTCACGTGTCCACCTTTATTAAATGAAAACCTGAGTTTAGCAAATTTTTATTAAATAAACTGTAATGGCTACCCACCTTAACTTTGTCTCGACAAAAAACTCGCCGAAGCGAGTTTTTAAATGATCATTAATGTTAACCTAGTTAATCGTTGAAAAATCACTCAGTAACAGAAAAACCTCGGTTACGCATTAGCGCTTTAACGTCTGCATCTCTACCTCTAAAGGCACGATAAGCTTCTGCTGGGTCAACCGCATTACGGACACTAAATAAATGCTTAACCAATTTAGCCGCTACTTCTTTATCGTAAAAACCACCCGGTGATTGAGAAAAGGCTTCCGCTGCGTCAGCCGTTAATACTTCAGCCCACATATAACCATAGTAACTGGAAGCATAGCCTTCTGAGCTAAATACATGACCAAAATGGGTAGAGCGATGGCGCATCACAATGGATTCAGGCATATTTAACGCGGCTAAGGTATCACGTTCAAATTTTTGCGCATCAAGCCCTGTTGGGTCAACGGTGTGAAACTTCATATCAACTAAGGCAGACGCTAAGTATTCTGTCGTTTTAAAACCTTCATTAAAGGTTGCTGCTTTTTTAATTTTGGCAATTAAGTCACTGGGCATTGGTTTGCCCGTTTTATAATGTACTAAGTAGTTATTAATCACTTCATCTGTCGCTAACCAGTGCTCAAGTAATTGTGACTGAAATTCAGTGTAATCACGCACACCGCCATTTAAGGTGGGGTAAGTCACTTTTGACGATAAAAAGTGTAATGCATGGCCAAATTCATGGAAGTAGGTTTCAGCATCAGACCATGAAATTAGCGTAGGTTGACCATCTTCACCTTTTGAGAAGTTAGAGTTATTTGACGACAATACATTGGTTTGTCCGTCAAACGTAGTGTAGCTGCGGTAGGTAGTAGCCCATGCGCCTGAGCGCTTTCCTTGGCGTGCAAAAGGGTCTAAATACCACAAGCCAATATGCTCTTTTGACGTTTTATCTTTTACTTCCCAAACACGTACATCTTCATTAAATACCGGCACAGAGCCATCACTAACTTCGGTAAACTCAAAGTTAAACAAGCGGCCTGCCACATAGAACATTGCTTCACGCAACTTATTTAATTGTAGGTATTGTTTTACTTCGTCTGAGTCTAGGCTGTACTTATTTTTACGCACTTTTTCAGCATAAAAACGGTAATCCCACGGCTCAATTTTTTCAATACCATCTTCTGCTTTACCAATAACAAGCATGTCTGCAACTTCTTCGTCGACACGCGCTATTGCTGCCGGCCAAACACTTTCCATTAATTTAATGGCATTATCGGGTGATTTAGCCATGCGATCAGCCAAACGCCAAGAAGCATAGTTTTTATAACCAAGTAAATTAACACGCTCATGACGCAATTGTAGTATTTCAGCAATAATCGCGTTGTTATCAAATTCATCGCCGTTATTGCCACGGTTATAATAATTCTCCCATACTTGCTGGCGTAGTTTACGCTCAGTAGAATAGGTTAGAAACGGGTCCATTGATGAACGTGTATTGGTAATAGCATACTCGCCTTTTCGTCCGTGTACTTCTGCTGCAGAAGCTGCACTACTTATAATTGACTTGGTTAAACCGCCTAATTGGTCTTTAGTAAGGTATAAAACATAGCCTTCTTCGTCAGCTAACACATTATTGCCAAATTGCGTATGTAGCTCTGCTAATCTTTGATTAATTTTTGCATAGCGCTTTTTAGCTTCGCCTTCTAATGTAGCGCCATTATGCGCAAAGCCATTATAGGTTAAGTAAACTAAACGCTGCTGCTCTGGCGTTAGTGTCTTCATTTGGTCGCTGTGATACACAGCTTCAATACGTGAAAACAGCGCTTTATTTTGATTGATTTTAGAGTAAAAAGCCGAGAGCTTTGGTGCCATTTTAGCTTGAATTTCACGAAATTCAGGTGAAGATTCATTAGAGCGCCAAATACCATAGTAAGTAAATATTCGGTCTAAAGTAGCCCCGGTTCTTTCCATAGCAACAATGGTGTTGTCAAACGTAGGCGCTTGTGGGTTATTAGCAATGGCATCAATTTCAGCTAATTGCATTTTCATGCCTTCTTCCATTGCTGGAATTAACCCCGCGAGTGACACTTGATCAAATGCTGGCACACCTTGGTAAGGCCCTTGCCATTCGGCCAGTAATAAAGCTTTTGACTGTTCAACTTCATTCGTTGCTGCTACTTGTTTCGCTGCTGAAGTGACTTGCTCTCCCGGTGAATGGCCTCCTGTGCAAGCCATTAAAACACTAGATAGTAAAAAGGTAGGTATTAGTGTTTTAGTCATTGTTTTTTTCATATTAGGTTCATCTCTCGCTAATGTATAATGAGTAACAATAGTGCTTCATTTTAATAATGCGTAGTTTTTCATTAAAAAATTACTATTGAGTTAACCTAACATTAACAAGGATTAATTCAGAAATATATGACTTGCGCTGGTGTTCATCGTAAATTGTATACAGTTTAGCTTATTTAAAACACCTGCTTGCGTTTCTTAGTGCAATTTGATTAAGTTTATTGATCTATTTCGGGTAAATTAACCATTATTTTATTACAATGTATTATTAATACCCGAGTAAATTACTCAAGTTTTAAATAAGGCATACAATAATGCAAATTACTGACTTGCAAAAAGAGCAAAAAATCACCCCGTTACTTCGTTTAGGTTTTCGTCCCTTTTTTTTAAGTGGCGCTATTTTTGGTGCTTTTTCTATCATACTCTGGTTATTACTGTATAAGGGCGCAATAACTTTATCACCCTTGGGGGGCGGTTACTGGTGGCATATCCATGAAATGATCTTTGGTTTTGGTTGCGCTATTATTGCCGGGTTTTTATTAACAGCAGTACAAAATTGGACTGGCGCCCGTGGTGCCCAAGGTACCACCTTATTGATGTTGTTTTTACTGTGGCTAGCAGGCCGTATCGTTGTGCTTTTTCCTGATTTATTAGGCAACCTATTAACCACCTTTATTGATTTAAGTTTTTTACCTCTGGTTGCCTTTGTATTAGGGAAACCGATTGTTGCCATGAAGCAATATCGTAATTTATTCTTTGTACCTTTGTTGCTGTTATTTACCCTTGCGAACTTAGAAATGCACCTTGCTATTTATTACCCAAGCAACTTCACGACGGTTTACTCCGCCTATGCAGGGGTTATGCTAGTTACTTTTTTAATGTCGGTCATGGCGGGGCGGGTTGTGCCTATGTTTACTGCCAATGGGACAAAAACTGAAAAAGTCGTGCCATTAGCTTGGTTAGAAAAAATAACAAATGGCAGCTTGGCCTTGGCGATGTTTTATTTGTTACTTCAACCCTTAGTCGGTTTTTCTGACTGGGGCTTTGGCGTATTATTAATCATTGCAGGTGTTTTTCAAACGCTACGTTGGTTACGGTGGAAGCCTTGGATAACACTAGAAGTACCACTATTGTGGTCAATTCATATATCCATTAAGTTCATTGCCTATGGCTTAATTATTTTAGGTATGAGTTATTTAATGACAGAAATACCAAGTAACCATATTTGGCACTTATTAACCGTTGGTGGTATGGGCGGTTTAATTTTAGCAATGATTTCAAGGGTGTCGTTAGGTCATACCGGACGTCCCTTAACGCCCCCTAAAGCAATGACGCTAGCCTTTATCCTGATTACTCTTGCTGCGCTTGTTCGTTCACTTGGTCCATGGATAGTGCCTGAAAAAACAGTGTTACTTATCGATATTAGTGGCACTTTTTGGCTGTTAGCTTTTGGTATTTTTGTGGCTACTTACGCCCCTATGCTAATGCGCCCAAGAAAAGACGGTAGGCCTGGTTAACACAACACAAGTTACGTTAAACAAAAGGGAAACACCTCAAGTGATAGGCTTAGCAACTAAGCTCATCACTTGACTATCAACAACTGAGCCTCTATAACAGTATTGAAACAAATACACAGCCACACACTCAGTAGGAAACATCAATTTGAACGCCGTTTTTTTAGACAGCACAACTTTCAGCGCTAATATTTCCTTAGCGAGCCTTGAACAACAAGTAACCACGTTAACCTGTTATCCTAGCACAAGTGCAGCGCAAATAATTGAGCGCTGTCAAGGTGCTGATATCATTATTACTAACAAGGTCGTGTTAACCGCTGAAGTATTAGCGCAACTGCCGCAATTAAAGCTAATTTGCATCACGGCTACTGGCTATAATAATATTGCTATCGACGCAGCACAAAAACACAACATTGCTGTGACTAATGTAAGCGGTTATGCTGGCAATGCCATTGCACAGTATGTCTTTGCGCAAATACTCGAGTACTATCAACAAACGTCTCACAACAACGCTAATACAGCCCAGGGGCATTGGCAAAAAAGTGATATTTTTTGTTATCATGGTAACACCATCACCGATTTAGCAGGCAAAACATTAGCCATTATTGGTTATGGTTGTTTAGGGCAAACGGTCGCTAAAATTGCCGAAGCGTTTGAAATGAATATACTAATCAGTGAACGCCCCAATAACCCTAAAACTCGCCCTGGTAGAGTAAGTTTTGAACAGGCTATTAGCCAAGCCGATATTGTGACATTACACTGCCCCTTAACCAGCCATAATAACAACTTGATCAACGCATCAGTGCTGGCGCGCATGAAACCAACAGCCATGCTAATTAACTCAGCGCGTGGCCCACTCGTCAACAGTATTGATTTACTTCATGCTTTAAAGACGAAACAAATTGCTTATGCCGTACTTGATGTTTTAGAACAAGAGCCACCACCAGCAAACCACCCTTTGTTACTCGCATTACAAGAGAAGTCGGTAGATAATTTAAAAATTACAGCACACATTGCTTGGGCCAGTACTGCATCTCAGCAACGATTAATTAATTTAGTCAGTGATAACATCGCTGCCTATGTCCGAGGTGAGCAATTAAATCGCCTTGATGCAGTATAGTTAAGTTTGTCCATAGACATTTAATAACTATCGCATTATTCTAACGAAAGAATTTACTCTTATTGTTCTTAGGAAATAAAAGCATGAAGAAGCTTTACCTCGTCGCCGTTTCGTTTTGTCTCATTTTACTTACAGGCTGTAATGGCCATAATGACGATGGCTCAGAAGATGCCGCTAAAGTTGTTGCGACTATTTCCTTATCGCTTTTAGATCCTAACGGTAATGCTAAACACAGTTTTGCCAGCAATGAAGTGATCACCTTACAAGCAAAGGTGACTGATGAAAATAACAAAGCAATAGCCAATAGAGCGGTTAATTTTTCTGCCTCAATGGGCACGCTTACACCATCATCAAAGTTAACCAATACCGAAGGTTTAGCCATAGTTACTATCAGCAATGAGTTATTGACTTTGGGTGCTGGTAGCGCCAATGCTAGCGTAGGCGAAGTCAGTGCATTGGCTAAAGACTATGAGTTTATCGCCTCAGAGACAGTAAGTATTGGCCCTAACTTAACAACAGTGATGACGCTAAATAATGTCGCGGTGAATCAATTTAAAGCCGATGAAAGTGTAGAGATAACAACAAAGTTAACCGATGAAAATGGCCAAGGGATTGCCAATGAAATTATCACTTTTACTGCCGACATTGGCACCTTAAGCGCACCAAGTGTGTTAACCAATGACCAAGGTGTGGCTGTGGTTACCTTAAGTAGCAATGACGATGTACTTAGCGCCGGAGTCTTTTCCAGTAATTATCGCATTAATGAAGGTACTGACATCAGCAACACCTTCAATTATCAAGTTTTACCTGCCGATGCTATTATTGATAGTAATATACGTTTAGGATATTTTGACCAAGACAACAATTTTATTGAGGGTGTTATTGAATTATCACTGACAAACAAGCAGCTTAGTGCCGGCGGAACCTTAGGCTTAAGCGTTGATTTAGTCGACGAAAATGGTGATTTAGTAGTAACACCAACGCCCGTAAACTTTACCTCTAATTGTGTGCAAAACAGTAACGCCCGCATTGATGAATCTGTATTAAGTATTAACGGTAAGGCAAGCTCAACCTTTGAAGATATTAATTGTGCAGGCACAACGGGGACAGATGATGTGCTAATTGCCAGTGTTGCTGTTAACGATATAACGAATACTGCCACTGAAACGATTACTATTTATGGTGAGCAATTAGGCTCAATAGAATTCGTCTCTGCCGAGCCTAGCTCCATCGTGCTAAAAGGCACTGGCGGACAAGGTCTACAAGAAACATCAACACTGACTTTTAAAGTAAAAAGCCAATTGGGCAATGTGCTAGCACAACAAAAGGTAAACTTTACCTTAACCAGCGCTGTTGGCGATATTAGCTTAAGTCGCGATTCAGGCTTCACCAATAGCCAAGGATTAATTAATGTACAAGTTTCTGCAGGCACAGTGCCTACTGCGGTGCGTGTAACCGCTTCTGCTGCCATGGACTTTAATGATAAACAGATCACAGTACAAAGCCAGTCTGATTTATTATCTATTAATACCGGCTTACCCGAGCAACGCTCAATGACCATTGCCGCCAGTATCTTAAACCCTGAGGATCTTAATGGTAACGAGTCTATTATTACTGTGTGGTTAGCAGATAACTTTAATAACCCAGTGCCTAATGGCACCACAGTTAACTTTACTACCGAAGG
Source organism: Colwellia sp. F1 (assembly GCF_056238625.1). Taxonomy (NCBI): domain Bacteria; kingdom Pseudomonadati; phylum Pseudomonadota; class Gammaproteobacteria; order Alteromonadales; family Colwelliaceae; genus Colwellia; species Colwellia sp. F1. Next base: position 92,030 of record NZ_JBWDLI010000011.1, on the reverse strand, counting down.
CGGCAATATTGAGCCAAGTTGCCTAACGATCAATGGCAGTTGCTCAGTTATTTGGACTAGCAGTGAACCTAGGGTGGCGGATCACCGCGTCACTATTTTAGCCACGGCTTTAGGTCATGAAACCTTCTTTGATACCAATGGTAATAATGTTTTTGATAATGCTGATGGCAATGCTATTCGTGATATAGGTACTAGCAACAACCCAAATATTGATTCTGGTTTAGGTAATTACCCGGCACAACCACGTGGTTTTTTAGATATGTCAGAAGCATGGCGTGATGACAATGAAAATAGTGTGCGTGATACTGGTGAAACCTTTATCGACTTTAACAATGACAACAGCTTTAGTCTTGCTGACGGTGTTTTTAATGGGCCTCAATGTCAAGCAGCTAACTGCACAGATCAAGTTAGTCGCAGTATCCATGTAAGAAAAGCATTAGTGCTTGTCATGGCAAGCGCTACTGCCCAATATAAGCTAACAAGCAGTAACGGTGTTGTTAATCAGGCTGAGTTGCCTGCGGTAGAGAACGGCGGGAGTCAAAAATTTACTTTTTCTTTTGCTGATACTGCATCGCCCGCGCAAACCATGCCTTTTGGCACAACAGTTGATATTTCATTAAGTGCAGGCACGCTAGTAGGCGACACCAACTTTACTGTGGGTAATCATAATAAAGCCGGCTTTAAAGATATGGCGTTTTCTGTTATTCAAGAAGCGGGCAATGAGCCGCAAACCGCACTACTATCCTTCACCATCACTTCTCCTAGCGGTGTTGTTACCAGCATGCATAAAGAGATAGAATTGTTATAAAGATAAATAAATCACTTTATTATTATGCCAACTAAATCATGCCACTAGAGCAAATAGTGAACGTTCGCTACGAAAAACTAACACCACAGTACTTCACGCAAGTAATTAAATTAGCTAATGAAGTACATGGTGCTGGTTATCTCAATGAACAACGCATGGCTGATTGGGCTGCCCGTGGCATCTGTACTGGTGCTGATATAGACAGTGATCTCAGTAAGACTAATCATAATTATGTCGCCTTACTCAATAACCCAACAGAGACTAAAACAAGTAATAGTACAACCAAAAGTGAGGTAATTGGCTTTCGCATTACGTTCGCTGCTGAACATTGGCAAGCCGACCAATGGTGTAGCCCTCAATTGTGGCAAGTGCCGCCAGCTAAATGTTGCTACTTTAAATGCAACACTGTTCATGAAGCTTATCGCGGTTTAGGCCTAGGGAAAAAGTTACTACAGCTTTCAATTCAAACCGCTAAAAAGCAAGGCTCACTCGCTGGCGTATCGCATCTGTGGCGGCAAAGCCCCAATAACAGTGCCGTGGCCTACTTTACTCAGTGTGGCGGTGAATTGATCAAGTTTCATCCTGATAAGTGGTATGAAGACAGTCAGCAGGGGTACCGTTGTGTTTTATGCGGACATGACTGTCACTGCGAAGCCGCTGAAATGATACTTTATTTTACCTGATTATTTAAACTGATTTTCAACCTGTAGTGAAAGCTTTTCAACTTGGTCTAACTCTGCTGCTGATAGCCTAGTGTAGAATCTTGGATAACTCCAACCATATCCCCAGCGAAAGCTTGTCGGTAAATAAGGGCTCCCACCCACTCTAACGCCTGCTAGCATTAATAGTGCAATAGTTGGCTCGCCCACTTGTTCTACACACACTTTTAAGCGGTGATCAGAAGCTAGTCGTTGCTGATACGTACCGCCTTGCCAATAATCAAAATCATGACGATGACAACAAGATAACCACAGTTTTTTTTGGCTTAACGTCCCATCAGGAAACGCGCTACAACCATCGCTAGTAAAAGGTTTAAGTGTATCGGCTGCCGCCAAGAGACTAAAACAACTGAGCATCAACACGTACAAGGCACGGATGAACATGCTAAAGTAAATCTTTCATGAGCGCTGCTAAACGTTCAATTTTACTATTCGATAATTGACGATAATCAAAATAAGGGCAAACGATCACTCGTGCCACTTGATTAACAGCAAACTCATTATCAAGCCAAGTTAACGGTGCTGTTAGTGCTTGTGACTTAACCAATGATTTGGCATACGTTCTGCCCATTATTATATGAATGGCTTTACCATGAGCAGTATGAATAATGGGCGCATTGAATAATAATGCGGTGTGCGAGTTAGCTTGTAATAAAAAGTTATCTCGATAGGCTTGCCATGTGCTTGCTCGTTGTGAAAAAGTAAAGGCGTCTTTGTCTAGGCTATAAAGTAATTTGGCGTAAACATTAAATACCTTACGCCAACCGTTACCACAATGTTGTACTACAGTAGTAATATCACCTTGATTAAGTGCCGTTACATAGTCAAGGCTTTGGTATTGCGCCATCGCTGGTCGATTACCAATATATACCGCAATACTGTAAGGCTGATCACCAAAGCCAATGTTCTGATCACTGTTGCACATGTAAATGCCAATCAATCGGTGCTAGACCTTGGGCTTTTAACCAAGTATTCGCTGTCGAAAAGGGCTTGCTACCAAAAAAACCACGGTAGGCTGAAAGTGGTGACGGGTGCGGACCATTTAAAATGAGGTGCTTATCGTTATCAATATTTCGGCCTTTCTTTTGTGCATGCGCACCCCACAAAATAAAAACACAGCCTTGGTTATGCTGGTTGAGTTGTGCAATTATTTTATCCGTAAAAGTTTCCCAACCTAATTTTGCATGGGAATGCGCTAAACCTTGTTGCACGGTAAGTACGGTATTTAATAAAAGGACACCTTGCTTGGCCCAAGCCGTTAAATTACCGTGCTCTGGGGTAATAAAGCCGTTTATATCTGTGGTTAGCTCTTTGTATATATTGACCAACGAAGGGGGAACCTTCACGCCGTGTTGTACAGAAAAAGCTAAGCCATGTGCTTGTGGTATGTTTGCAGGTAACCCTTGCTTTAGCGCACTTTTTCCTGATACGCCGTGGTAGGGATCTTGGCCTAAAATCACCACTTTCACATCGGTTAAGTCAGTAAATTCAAACGCGCAAAAAACATCTTTTTCCTCTGGGAAAATAACGATGCCTTGCGCTCTTTGTTGGGTAATTTCAGCCTGTAACTGGCCATAGTAATCTTGCAGTTGCTCTTGCTTAATTATCTGTTGCCAGTGTGGTTTGATCATAGTGATAAGCCTATGAAATACGTTAGGTCAAATAGCTTATTTTAAAAGGTATGCACGCAAATCTGCAAAATCTGTAGTCATATCTTGCGATAAAATTGGCTCGCCGGCACAATCTGCTAGCTCTTTAGGTAACCCTAAAGGCTGGCCTAAAATGCTTTCAACTACATCTTTAAATTTAGCGGGATGCGCTGTGCCTAAAAATACACCAAATTCTCCTTCTTCAGCGCTATGTTTTAGGGCTTTATAAGCAACCGCTGCATGGGGCTCGGTAATATAACCTAATTTACCTAAACCAATAACAGTAGATTGCGTTTGCTCTTCGTCAATAGATACTGAGGTTACACACCCATCTTCCACAATACCTGATTTAAGCATATGCTCTACTCGTGGCCAATTGTTGGGGTTACTAACATCCATAGCGTTTGAAATAGTAGCCACTGTTGTGTTTGGCGTCCATTCTCCCGTTTCTAAATAACGAGGCACAGTATCATTTAGGTTAGTTGCCGCGATAAAACGCTTTATCGGTAACCCCATTGCTTTAGCAAATAAACCCGCGGTTAAGTTACCAAAGTTACCACTAGGAATAGAGAAAACAAGATCATTTAAATTAGTTTTCGCTCGTGACAGCTGAGCAACGGCTTCAAAGTAATAACAGATTTGTGCTAATAAGCGACTAATATTAATTGAGTTAGCCGAGTTTAACCCGATAGTCGTGGCAAGCGCTTTATCATCAAATGATTTTTTAACTAATGCTTGGCAATCATCAAAATCACCATCAACCATCAATGTTTCAATATTACCACCGAGCGTAGTAAACATTTTTTCTTGTAGTAATGAAATTTTCCCTTTGGGATACATGATCACGACACGAATATTATCAATCCCGTGAAAAGCATGCGCAACGGCTGCACCTGTATCACCTGAAGTAGCGGTTAATATGGTTAAAGGCTTAGTTTCACCGGTAGCTTTAGCGCTTTTAGTAACAAAAGCCTGCAAGCATTTAGCCATAAAGCGCGCACCAAAATCTTTAAACGCTAATGTTGGCCCATGAAATAATTCTAAAATAGCACGGTCATTGCTAATAGGTTGCAATACTGCTGGGAAATTAAAAGCTTCTGTTACAATTTCTGTGAGTTCTTCTTCGCTAAGATCTTCTTCAACAAAGGGATGTAATATTTTCACGCTACGCTCAACCAGTGGCAAAGCTAATAATTCATCAATATTGTCAAATTTAGGCATGGTTTTAGGAAAAAACAACCCTTGATTTTTACCTAAACCTTGCTTTACTGCTTGAGCAAAACCCACTTGCTCGTCATTTTCTTTTAAGTTATAAAATTTCACTGTCTGTTCCTACTAATCTAGAATATGCTTTTACTGGCTGGTACTCGTATCGTAAGAGATTAAATCTCTATCGCGCCAGCTTCATCTACCTGGCAAACATGAACAAAGCCAAGTGCTGTTTGTAAATAATTTTCTTTAAGCCATAACGCATAACGTTGTGCTTGCTGTTCGCTTTCACAAACACAAAACAAGGTTGGGCCAGAGCCAGAAATGCCAACGGCATAAGCGCCATTAGCCATTAAATAATCATGAGCCTGTTGATATTTTGGTAATAAATTTACTCTGTAAGGTTCAGCAACAACATCGGTTAATACAGAAAAAGCTTGCGCTTTATCTTGTCTATGACAAGCATCAACAAAGGTTGCTAAATTTTGGCCATAGCTTATCACATCTGCGCGGCTATAACTTGACGGCAAGACATCTCGCGCCGCTTTGGTTGACACTTCAATCCCCGGATAAGCCATGACATAATAGCAGTCGTTGAAGCCAGGTAAAACTCGGCTAATCGTTTCGCTATCAGGCACCATTAATTGTAAGCCACCTAAGTAACAAGGAGCAACATTATCATAATGTAAACTACCGCTGATTTGTGCTTCCATTTGCCCTGTCATTTTTAACAATGTTTTTTCATCAAAACTAAAGTTTTGGTACTTACCATAAAAAGCATTTAAGCCTGCAAGCGCTGCTACCACTGAACAAGCACTAGAGCCTAAGCCACTGCCCACAGGCATTTTTTTGTCTAAGGTCATTTTTACAGTAACAATGCTTTGTCCTTGCGCATGCAAGGCTTGGTTAAACAGCTGCAAACACGACCAAACAATGTTAGCTTCTTTTGCTTGTGGTAGTTTATCAGCAAAGGCACCAACCACAACAAGGTTATCTTCAGTGGCACTTTCTACACTCACTACATCACCTAGCAAGGTGCCATCAATAGGCTTTACCGCTAAGCCTAACACATCGAAACCAACACTGAGGTTACCAATAGAAGCAGGAGCAAATACTGACACACTGCCTTGAACTTTTGCTTCGTTACTTAAAGGTTCATGGCTTGGCACTTTACTTGTTATCATTAGTGTTGCTGCTCCCACGCTAAGGTTCTTAATATGTCGCCAAACACACCTGCTGCTGTAACTTCAGCACCAGCGCCATAACCTCGTAGTACAAAAGGTAACGGCTGGTAATAACGGCTATGAATGGCTAACGCGTTTTCACCATTTTTCACACTATAAAGTGGGTGGCTTGCATCAACAGCTTCAATTGAAACTTGACACTTACCTTCTACAATATTTCCAATATAACGTAATACTTTACCTTCTGCTTTTGCTGTTTCACAAAGTGTATTAACGCTTGCGTCTAACTTAGATAAGTTGCGCATAAAGGTGTCAACATCACCGCTATCGTCAAAATCACTCGGCAATACAGACTCTATTGTTATGTCTGATAACTCTAATGGTATACCAGACTCACGCGCCATAATTAATAATTTTCTCGCCACATCCATACCGCTCAAGTCGTCACGAGGATCCGGCTCAGTAAAGCCATTCGTTTTGGCAATAGCTGTTGCTTCAGACAGTGACATACCTTCATCGAGTTTACCAAAGATATAAGACAATGAGCCCGATAATATCCCCTCAAAGCGCACCAGTTCATCGCCTGCTTTAATTAAGTTTTGTAGCGTATCAATAACCGGTAAACCAGCACCAACTGTTGTTTCATATAAGAATCGACGGTTAGTTTTTTGTGCCGTGCTGCGTAATTCTTGATAGTATTCCCATGAGTCTGTATTTGCTTTTTTATTAGGAGTAACTACATGGAAGCCTTCTGCAAGATAGTCTACATAACTCATTGCTAAGGCTTCATTAGAGGTTGAATCAACCAAGACAGGGTTAATTAAATGGTTGTCGCTGACAAAGGCTTTTAAATTTTTAGCGTTAACTTCAACCGCTTGCTTGTTTTCTATTCCTTGAGCACACACCGCCTGCCAGTTATCTAAGTCAATACCTTCTTTATCAAAAACCATGCCTTTTGAATTAGCAATACCATAAACGGTTAAAGCGATATTTTGCTTTTTCAAACTTGCTTGTTGGCGTGATATTTGGGCAATTAACTCACTACCTACTACGCCACAGCCCACTAAAAATACATCAATAGCGGGTTTGTGTGAAAAGAAGTTTTGGTGACTCACTTTCATTGCTGCGGTACATTTTCTTTCTTCTATTACTACTGAAATACTGCGCTCTGAAGAGTCTTGAGCAATCGCCACTACGTTAACGCGTGCTTGCTCTAATGAACTAAAGAATTTTGCTGCAACACCACGTTGATGATGCATACCATCACCGACTAATGAAACGATAGACAATTCACTTTTTAACCCAATGGGCTCAAGTAAACCATTTAGTAATTCTAGTTCAAATTCTTCTTTTAAACTAAGCTCTGCTTGTTGTATGTCGGCTGAATGAATACAGAAGCTAATGCAGTACTCACTTGATGATTGGCTTATTAATATTAGCGAGATGTTTTCTCGGCTCATGGTAGCAAAAACACGGCTTGCCATACCTACCATGCCTTTCATGCCCGGTCCTGACACATTAACCATCGTTAAGTTGTCAAGGTTTGATATTGCTTTAACACATTTTTTTTGATCGTTTTCATTTGAGATCAATGTGCCCGGTGCTGTCGGGTTATTGGTGTTTTTGATTAAACATGGAATATGGTATTGCGCAATCGGCCCAATAGTTTTTGGGTGTAAAACACTGGCACCGAAATAAGAGAGTTCCATTGCTTCTTGGTAAGACAAGTAATCAAGCAATAAGGCTTCTTTGATCATACGTGGGTCGGCATTATAAACACCGTCAACATCGGTCCAAATTTCACAACACTGCGCTTCCATACATACGGCTAACACTGCTGCTGAGTAATCTGAGCCATTACGACCCAGCGTAGTTACTTGGCTTTCTTTATTATCTTTAGCCACACTCATACCAATAAAACCTGGCATGAGTGACACTTGATTTAGCGTTGCATATTCAGTGGTGAATTTATCTTTAGAAAGCACTAAATCAGCCACAGCATTTAATGACGAATCATTTGTAAACAGAAACTTTTCTGGTGAAAGTAATGACACCTGTATACCAGATGATTGCAGTACGGCTTCAAGAATAGCAACACTTAAACGCTCACCCATACTGATAATACGCGCCCGAATATGATCAGGGCAGTAAGTCAACATTGTTGCCCCTTGCATATAGCGCTGTAACTGGTGCTCGTAATTACCCAGCACCTGCTTACAGTGGTGTGAATTGAAATCACTTATATTTGCCGACAATTCTTCAATAATAGTACTAATAGCGCGTTTAAAATGCCCTAAATCTGTCACCAACTTCTCTTCGTCGGTAATATTTTCAGCCATTGCTACTAAGTGGTTAGTAACACCTTGTGGTGCTGAAACAACAACAGCTATTTTTGATTGTTGGCTGTTATCTTTGATGATATTGGCTACTTGACGAAAACGCTCAGCTGATGCCAACGATGAGCCACCAAATTTAAGTACACGCATTATTTTTTCCCTTTCTTGAAAGCAAAAAGCTCGTAACCTTTTTACAAGTTACGAGCTTTGATAAATATTTTTTACACATCAGCCGGCAACCATCATCCCTTTTGGGTGTTGGTGGTGGTAATAATAATAATTTGGCTAATAGTCATTTTCATGGGGGATAAAATGCCTTATTTACGGGGCACTGTCAATACCTATTCGCCTGATAAAAGCAGAATAAAAAATTATAGGTTATGCATATTTACCCAAATGCTATTTTAGCATAAATAGGATAAAGCTAATTGATTAACAGCCTCATCAACAATAATAGTTGAAGATACATAAGTCACTGTCAGAAAATCTTCGCCAAGTTCAAGCTTTACATCGTTATTTTTGTTGGCTTTTAACTTAAATTATAATAAAAAACTTAACTAACTTCCTGCCTATTCACTTACTCATTATGATAGTGCTAACTAAGAAGGCGTTTGCCAATACAAAGCTGACTGATGGGTTTTTATCCATTCTGTAGCAGTAATATAATCTGGAAAGTGCTGCGCAACTAACTGCCAAAAGTGCTTTGAATGGTTTAAATGACGTAAGTGACACAGCTCATGCACAATCACATAGTCAATAACTTCTATTGGCAGCATCATTAATAAGTAATTAAAACTTAACTCGCCTCGGCTATTGCAACTTCCCCATCGCGCACGGTACTGCCTTATTTTAATTGCACTAGGCTTTAACTGCGTTAAATTGGCGTAATACGCGACTTTGGGTAATATAAGTTGTTGCGCTTGTTCCTTAAAGTACGCTTCAAGCTGTTTTTTTACTACTTTAGCCAATGCTAGTTTATCTCGATTTTTATTGGCTATACTCGCTGACAGTGTCACCGTAAGCATTGACTGCTGGTGAGCGTCTTTGCTCATAAAAACCTTCGGTTGACTGCCTCGTTTATTAGCAACAGTGTTGGCTGCCCTTGCCACAACAATATTTAGTGTGACTAATTGCCCCAATAAAAATAATGTCGCACCTTGATTGAAATTACACGATAAATCGACCATTTGTTGTTGCTTGGTAACTTTATCTTTTAGCCATGCGCTTTTTTTCTTAACAAATAAACGAATAAACTGCGCATCTACATGATAAGGGGCGCGAACAAGCACCTGTCCTTGCTTTACCTGTAACGCAACTGTTTTACGGCGGCTTCGGACAACTTGATAACTAATCATAACGTTATATTAACTTGTTTGAACACCTTCACTAGTACAAAAAAATTAACTTACCTTACTTAACTTTGCTGGTTTAGCTGATTTAGCTGGTTTAGCTTTTAACGCAGCATCTTTGTTCGCTATTTGTTCATCAGCTGTTGTCTTTGTTTCTTGTTCAACTGGTGCGGTGTTATCTGACGATTTAGCTAACGTCGCATCAGTCATTTTTTTAGGCGCTACTTTTTTCACCGGCGTTTTAGCGGGTTTTTTCGCCAGTAATGCCACTAAAACGGCTTCACGGTGTTGGGCTAAATAAATACTTAATTCTTCACTTACGTTATCGCTTAGCGCTACCGGTGACTGTGCAAACATATCGGCCAAGTTATCAGCCATATCCAACATTTTGTCATATTCATCTGCTGATTTTTTGTCCATAAATGTTTTTGCCTCCACACCGTGCCTAATGACGACGAATCGACTTTCAACTGCCATTATTATTCCTTACTCATGTAAAAAGAGAGCAACAATAAAAAATTGAATTTATTGTTAACCAGTAAACAATAGCACAACAAAATAAAAAACTGTATATAAAAACAGTTAATATTTTATTGACTAAGCGATTTTTTCAACGGTATTTTTTAAAACTAAGCCCGTGTTAGTTGCCTGCATTAGTCAGAAAATAACTTTTCAAACCAAGAGCGTTCATCGGCTTTTTCTTCAAGACAACCTTGCTTTATCATCACGCCTGCTGAAATAGCTGGATAACTTTGGGTGTTATCACATTGTGCAGTCACTGCGTGACCAGTTTTCTTCTCAAATAAGGTCATGGCAATCGCATTCGGCTGTACACGCTCTTTATCCATAACACCTTGCTTGTTCATAAAGTCTGCAAATAATACTAAGGCACCGCTACTGCCTGTTAAACTGGTTGGCTGGTTGTCATCCTTGCCTATCCAAGTTGTCACTAGGTGTTTGTTATCATAGCCAACAAACCAGCTATCACGTAAATCGTTGCTTGTGCCTGTTTTTCCGGCCAGCAAATGGTTATTTAAGCGCCAAGTAAGCGATTTAGCCGTGCCTATTTCTGTTACTTTGGTTAGGGCATAATCCATCAAGTAAGCAGCATTTGCCGAAATAACTTGTGTATTAGCGCTGTGATGCTGCCACAAGGTTTCTCCTTTACTCGAAACTATTGTATTAATTGCGTGCGCTTGCTCAGCATAGCCTTGGTTAGCAATTGTTAAGTACAGCTGATTCACTTGTACAGGTGACATGTTTAATGCGCCAAGCAGCATGGAGGGACGCATCGTAATATCGTTATTAAAACCAAGTAAATGAATAGCTTTGGCAACGTTTTCTAAACCTAAAGCCATCCCTAGGTTAACGGTTGGAATATTAAGTGAATTAACTAAAGCATCCATTAAGGGGACTTGCTGGCGATACTTACCATCATAATTTCTTGGCTGCCAGTTTTTGCTGCTTTGCCTGTTATTCGGTGTGACTTCGCTGGTAACACCATTCGCCAGTGTTATGGGTTTATCAGCCAGTAATGTGGCAAAATTAAACTGCTCATAACGCTCTAAAGCGGCCAAATAAATTGCTGGCTTAATAAGCGACCCAATAGGCCGTTTCGCATTGATGGCTCTATTAAAGCCAGCATAACCTGGTTTTCTGTCGCCGACAATGGCTCTAATTTCGGCGCTTTTAATATCGGTTACTATCATAGCTGTTTGTAAGTTTTTCTGCTGATACTTTAGCTCTAATGTCGCTAACTGCTCCTTAACCGTTTGCTCTAAGTGCTGCTGTGCAAGGTGAGAAAAGCCCGTAAATACTCGAATCCCATTTTGTTGTAAAGATGAAGGCAACAACTGATTTAGCTCTTGCTGTACTAGCTGCACATAAGCCGGGTATTCTTGTGTTTTAAAACGTCTATTTTTACGTATTGATAACGGTGAGCCTACCATTTCCTTAAATTCTTCCACCGAGAAAAAGTTGTTTTCAAACATTAGCCTTAATACTAAATCACGACGCGCTTTTGCTCTTGCAGGGTTGCGCCAAGGGTCGTAATAACTTGGACCTTTCACCTGTGCAACTAATAAGGCTATTTGAGCGCTGTTTAATTCTTGTAATGTTTTGCCAAAATAAAATTTAGCCGCCAAGCCAAAACCGTATATACCATTCGCATAATGTTGGCCTAAATACACCTCATTAATATAAGCCTCTAACAATAAGTCTTTACTGTAGCGCTGCTCAATAATAATCGCCATGATCGCTTCTTGAACTTTACGGGTGAGCGTGCGCTCTTGGGTTAAAAACATATTCTTAATCAATTGCTGAGTTAAGGTGCTACCCCCTTGTACTGTGCGCCCCGCCATAATATTGCTGTATAAGGCGCGCAAAATACCTAAAGGTGAAATACCTTGATGATGATAAAAATTACGATCTTCAATTAACAGTAACGTGTCAAGTAATTGGGTTGGTGTGTTCTGCAGCGCTGTTAATACACGATCTTCTTTATTGTTGGGCACTAACCTGGTTAATAGTATGGGCTCTAATTTCACTGAATTAACAGGAACGTCATCAACAAAAAGCTGGCTAATTTTACCCTGGGCAACATCAATGGTTAATTGTGTGGCCTCGGTTGTATTAACCCACTGAGACTGTGGAAAAGAAAATGCACGACGAAAAATAATTATTCGCCTCGCTGACTGAGCATACTGCCCAGGCGCATACACAGTTCTCACTTTTTGATAATTATTGAGTGTTAACGATTTACCAAGGTGATTAAGGTTAACCGGTTCGCCCACAGACAAACTTTCAATTTGGCCATAAATTTGTGCAGGTACTTGCCAACGCTGCCCTTCAAAAGTTTGTTGTACTTTAGCGTCGAGATAAATGGTAAAAATAGCTAAGGTAAAGAAAAGGGCTATCGCAAGTTTCAAGCCAGTATTAACCACCCAACGCAAGTGCCTGTTAGGTTTTGCTGTTGTTTTTTCACTTTGCTTACTGGTAACTGTTTTTTTACTTTTTGACATAAAGGGGTATTTCACTGTAACGGCATTAACGGATATTATTCTTGGTCAGGACAGTTAATATTTTACTATGTTATAAAGGCGGTGAGTAGCTTTGAAGAGCTCAGCCCCTTTTTATCGGGCAGCCCGCCATTAGAAACTCTTATATGAAGCTGGGTTTACATTACTTAAGATGACGTTTAGTTTTATTGGTTGGTTGGGCATTTGCTGGGTCGTCTGGCCAATAATGTTTAGGATAACGTGATTTCATTTCTTTTTGAACCGCTTTATAGCTGCCCTGCCAAAATTGCACTAGATCTTGTGTAATCTGAATTGGCCTTTGCGCGGGCGACAACAACTCTAACAATAAAGCAATACCGGGCTGGTTATTAATTCCGCCTACATGGGGTGTTTGTGTTTCACCATAAAGCTCTTGCATTGGCATAGACACTTTAGGAGATTTTTCGGTTGAGTAAGTAATAGGGCAATGCCGTCCTGTTGGACCAATATAAACACTGGGTGCTGCTTGTTTTAATAGTTGCTGTTGTGCATAGTCGAGCTGTGACAACAACATGGCTGATAAATCTAACTTAGCGAGCATGGCTGTTGACTTTATTTCACCAACAAAGGGGCTAAACCAATGTGATAAATTATTTAATAGCGTTTGGTCGTCAATTGCCGGCAAGTTATAATCTTCATAGTAGCGCGTTAGCCATTGCCAACGCGCTTTTAGGGCTAGATCTTTCCCTTGCCAATGAAGAAAACCCAAGCCTTTTTGTCTGATTAAATCTCCCCACATGCTAGCAATGCTTTGCGCTGATAAATTATTTTTACTGGCCACTTCCTGCAATATCAAAGATGAATATTTAGTTTGCTTACGGGCAATAATTTTACCACTGGCTTCATCAAATACGGCTGTTTCTTGTTCAGTAATATGGCCATTAAAGTGTGTTTCTATTTGTGAAAAGTCAATTTTTGCTGCTAAGCGTACTTTAGCATCACCTTTAGTTTGCAGTAAATCTGCAATAACTAAAAACTTTTCACCCGCTAATGCGTCTTGCGCATCAAGGGTAACGCCTTTTCCGTTAGCACAAACAAAACTTCCTATCGCTCCGCGCGCTTTGGCAAGCCTTTCGGGGTAAGCATAAACCAGTAATACACCAAGATACTCTAAGGGTAAGTGAGTTTTTACTCGGGTATTTACCTTGTTAATACCAACACGTTTGGCTAAGTTGATTACTTGCTTCACTATATTAGCTAATATCCCATTTGGCTTATGAAAAACGTTAATTAACTGAATTACTCGGTGGCTAATATCACTATTAATACGGCTTTTCTCGGCAGGAAAAATATCTCGCTCTTCGAGTAAAGCGGCTAACAGACAAGCTAAAAGTGTGACTTGTTCAGGGTTTTTATCATGAGATAATGTTTGAGCAAGTTTTTTAGCTGAGAGGATCATGTGGGCGAATCGAGGGTGACAAGAAAGCTGCGCTACTTTGTTGCCATGTTGGCTCAGCTTATTATTGCGATCAACAATGGCTAAGCTTCTTAACTCTTGCCAAGCTTGTTGCTCTTTTATTGCCGGCGGTAACTCTAGCATAGGCAAGTCAGCCAAGGCATTAACTCCCCAACGTGCTGCTTCTATTAGGGGAGGCAGTAAGTCTGCTTGTGCAATGTCGTTAGTACTTTGCGCTGGGCGACGTTCAAAATCGTCTTGCGCATACAAGCGAATACACGTACCCGCCATTAAGCGCCCTGCCCGACCGGCCCTTTGAATAGCAGACGCTTTTGCTATTTTCTGCTGCACTAATTTATTTAATAAGCTAGCGCTGTCGTAAATAGCGACTTTTTCAAAGCCACAATCAATCACTAAGTTAATTCCGTCAATTGTTAAGGAGGTTTCAGCAATATTGGTCGCCAGCACTACCTTTTTTAACCCTGGTTCACACGGAGCTATTGCTTGCTGTTGTGCGTTTAACGTTAAGTCACCATATAGTGGACAAAGTAATACTGTTTTATTGATTAAGTCAGCCAAGGCGTCAGTTAAGCTACGGGCAATAAAGCGGATATCAGCAACACCTGGTAGAAATACTAATATAGAACCTTGATGCGTTAAGGCTTGGGCTTTAATGACACTCAGTGCATGTTCTCGCCAGCGATGGTAATTCACCGGCGCATTGTAAACCACATCAACAGGAAAACTTTTCCCCTCACTCGCCAGTGCTTTTGCCTCTGGTAATGCGTTAGCTAAATTATCAATATCAAGCGTGGCAGACATTAACAGTATTTTTAAATCATCACGTAAGCCTTGTTGAACATCACGTGTGAGTGCAAAGGCGAAATCGCCATGTAAACTGCGTTCATGAAATTCGTCAAATACTACCAGTGCACAGTCAGTAAGCTCTGCATCCTGTTGAATTATTTGCGTTAAAACACCTTCTGTCATTACTTCTAAACGGGTATTTGTAGCAACGTTACTTTCATTACGTAAGCGGTAACCCACGGTTTCACCAACGGCTTCATTTAACTGATGAGCTAAATAAGTGGCAATCGTTTTAACCGCCAAACGCCGTGGTTGTAATAAATATATTTTTTGGCCAGACAAGGCTTCAAGATTAAGTAGCCACAAAGGCAAGCAGGTTGATTTACCTGCCCCAGGAGGCGCTGACAAAATCACGGTATTACTGGTTGACAGGGTTTGACAAAATTGTGTTTTAATTGCCCTTATTGGCAAAGTTTCTAATGCTGGCATGTTAATAATATTAATGAGAGTAGTCACTATAATAACAATTTATAGCGAGCAACCCCAAAGAATTATTCAACGTTACCGGTAGGCGATTAAG
Organism: Colwellia sp. F1; assembly: GCF_056238625.1. Lineage (NCBI taxonomy): Bacteria > Pseudomonadati > Pseudomonadota > Gammaproteobacteria > Alteromonadales > Colwelliaceae > Colwellia > Colwellia sp. F1. The sequence continues at coordinate 76,937 of NZ_JBWDLI010000011.1, read as the reverse complement.
AGGGAGGAGTAAACCTTGTGTGCTAAAGCGCTGAGCTTAAAGTGTTAGCTAAAACACCGCGCCAACGTAAACATTTGCTTATTACGCACGCGCCATGATAAATTAACTTGTATATACAATTTGATTTACCACTGAACGTAACCCATAAGAGTTAATAATGAACGCGACTTATTCTTTAACTTCAGGCACTGTGGGCATGTTAATTAGCATGCCACATAATGGCCAACAACTACCTAAAAACATTGCCGACACCATGACAACTAGTGGTAATAATGTTGTTGACACCGACTGGTATATAGACAAGCTCTATGATTTTGCAACGGCAATGGGGGTTTATACCTTAAAGCCCAAGTATAGCCGTTATGTTATTGATTTAAACAGAGCCCCAAATGGCGTTGCTTTATATACAGGTGCTAATAATACCGAGTTATGTCCAACAACCGCTTTTGACTTGTCTGCACTTTACCAAGCGCACCAAGAGCCAGCGCCGGATGAAATAAACCGCAGAATAAAACATTACTGGCAACCATATCACCAGGCATTGGCAAGCATTTTAACGCAATTAAAACAACGGTATAATAAGGTTGTTTTACTGGATGCACATTCAATTTTGTCAACAGTGCCGCGCTTTTTTGAAGGACAACTACCCGATTTTAGTTTTGGTAACGCTGACGGCACCAGTTGCGCACAAGCGCTATTAACTGAAATACAAAAACTTAACTTCTCACCTTACAGCACCGTTTACAATGGCCGCTTTAAGGGGGGGTATATTACGCGCGCCTACGGAGATCCAAGCAATAACATTCATGCGATTCAACTTGAATTATCGCAACGAACCTACCTTGATGAACCGAGCAACCACTACAACGAAGCAAAAGCTGCTCAAGTGAAAAAGCACTTACAAAGCTTAGTACAATGCCTAATTGCTTTTAGTCAGTCACACTAATGTTAGCAGCATTGCTGCAAGTTAAAACAAACGCTACGCTTAAGGTAAGCCATGCAAATGAGGGAAAAATGAAAAAATACTACGCCAAAGCTATTTTATTAAGTGACGGTTGGGCAACAAATAAAACCCTCACCATAGACAAAGGAATTATTACCTCAATTACGCCGGGTAAAGAAGCCAATGCTGCGGCCTTTGAAGGCGTGGTTATTCCAGGTATGGTCAATTGTCATTCGCATGCTTTTCAGCGTGCCTTTGCCGGTTTTAGTGAGCAAGGTAGCCAAGGCAAAGATAGTTTTTGGACCTGGCGTAATACCATGTATAAATTTCTAGCTAAGCTTACCCACGCAGATGCACAAACAATTGCAGTGCAACTCTATATTGAAATGCTAAAAAAGGGTTATACCCGTGTGGCTGAGTTTCATTATCTACATCATGATATTCACGGCAACAGTTACAAACAAAGTCAATCGCCAGAAAATGAAAATCACGCGAGTACTAAACTAGCCACCATGGCACAGGCCATTTTTAATGCGGCACAAAGCACAGGTATAGGTTTAACACTGTTACCTGTTTTATATCAATATGCAAGTTTTGGCCAGCAACCGCCAAGCAAAGGGCAAAAACGCTTTATTAATACCACGGCACAATTTAATCAACTGGTCAGCGATTGCTTTGCGCTAAGCCAGCAATATTCAAATACCAATATTGGCATAGCACCGCATTCATTACGCGCTGTCGATAAAGCCCCCATATTAGCAGCAGTAAAACATGTTCGTTCATTAGATGCTAACGCGCCTATTCATATTCATATAGCCGAGCAGCAACAAGAGGTAACCGACTGTTTAAATTACTATAGTAAACGCCCAGTTGAATGGCTGTTAGATAATATCAATATTGACCAACACTGGTGCTTAATTCACGCAACACATATCAATGAACAGGAACAGCAAGGCATTGTAGCGAGCAAGGCCGTCGTCGGCATTTGCCCAACAACCGAAGCTAATTTAGGTGATGGTATTTTTCCAGCAAGCCAATTTTTATCCTTAAATGGTACTATTGCGATAGGGTCTGACAGCCACATATCTGTTAATCCTATTGAAGAGTTACGCTGGCTAGAATATGTTCAACGCCTAATAAAACAGCAAAGGGCGATTCTTACCTCTCCCGAGACACGCTCAGTAGGGCAAAATTTATGGCAAAAAGCTGCTGCAGGAGGTGGGCAAAGCACCAGTTCAAATACCGGTGCGTTAGCAGTGGGAAAACAAGCTGATTTACTGGTGCTTAATGAAAGTGAAATCAACTTATTTGCTAATAAAAGCGACCACTTACTTGATAGTGTTATTTTTGCTAGCCAAAATAACCCTGTTAAAGATGTGATGGTTAACGGCACTTGGGTTGTTCAAAATGGCCAACATAAAAAAGAGCAGAACAGTGCAGATAATTTTGCCTTATTATTAGCTAAATTATCGGCATAAATGGTTACATAGTATTGACACAAATTTATAGCAATTTTGAATACTTGTTAATAGACTTACAGATTTTAGCTTGGTTAGTTGGGTGAAAACTCACACTCGGTGTTTGTGTTTTACAGTGGGTTTGGTAAAAACCTTTTACCTGGCTTCTAGAGCTAGTTATTTCTTCTAGGATAATAACCTCTTCTGCTGAAAAACTATTTAATTCTGGTTTTAAATCAATTAATATCTGATCCGCTTTAAGGCGCACACTGGTGTCACTAAATTCTGCGAAGCCATCTAATAAGGTTTCTTTGGTGCCATTATAAAATTTTGTTACTTCAGGTTGTGGATAAAAATGGAGATAAAGTGCTACGGCAACGATCAAGATCAATATATTTTTCATAAAACCCCGTATATTAGTATGAGCTAATTTATGTTATTCTCTGCAAAACAATAGCATAATAATTATTTTTAGACTAATTCACATCTCTCTTCTAAGGATTTATCGTGAGCATAGACGAAAAGCCATCATCACCGAGTGCTGTAAAAATACCCGTTACTAATGTAGAAATTCATCCGGCTAAAAGTGGTAAAGAGCGCTATAAACCTGGTGACCAAATTTATGTTAGAAAAAGTTCAGGCTTTTTTCAAAAGCTTAGGCAGCGTATGAACTTAGTCTACTTTGCCTTTTTCGCACTTATCCCTTGGTTACAATATAATGGCCATCAGGCTGTATTATTTGACATTAGCGAGCAGCGCTTTACCTTATGGGGCCTAACCTTATGGCCGCAAGACCTAACCCTGCTAGCTTGGTTCTTTATTTTTGGTGCCTTCCTTTTATTTTTTGTCACCACCTTTTTAGGTCGGGTATGGTGTGGCTATATGTGCCCACAAACCGTCTGGACTTTTATCTTTATTTGGTTTGAAGAAAAAATAGAAGGCACGGCAAACCAGCGAAGAAAGCTAAATCAACAAAAAATGAGTGCAACAAAGCTATGGAAGAAAACGCTTAAACATACCAGTTGGCTGTTGTTTTCTTTATTTACTGCCATGTCTTTCGCCGGCTATTTTTCTCCAATGAATGAATTACTTATTAATATAGTTACGCTTAATACCTCAGTAACTATGGCGATCATATTAGCTTTTTTCACCTTTGCCACATACGGTAATGCTGGCTGGATGCGTGAAACAGTATGTTTACACATGTGTCCTTATGCCCGCTTTCAATCAGCAATGTTTGATAAGGACACCCTAACCGTTTCGTACGACAGTAACCGAGGTGAAGCTCGTGGCGCAAGATCAAGAAAACAAGATCCTAAAGAAATAGGCCTCGGCGATTGCATTGACTGTAACTTATGTGTGGAAGTATGCCCTACCGGTATAGATATTCGCAATGGTTTACAATATGAATGTATAAACTGCGGTGCCTGTGTTGATGCTTGTGCCAGTGTAATGAGCAAAATGAATTACGAACCTGGCCTAATTCGTTATACAACCGAGCACGAGCTCGACGGTAAAAAAGTTAACATTATTCGGTCAAAATTGGTTGGCTACGCGATTGTGTTAGTTATTATGAGCACAATGTTGATTATGGAAGTCGTCAACCGAGTGCCACTATCCCTTGATGTTATTAGAGATAGAACTGAGCTCGCTAAAGAGAATTTTAATGGTGACATAGAAAATGTATATACTTTAAAAATACTGAATATGTCACAAACTGACAACACTTATAAGGTTTACGCTACCGGTATTGAAAATAGCCAATGGCACGGTAAACAAGAAGTTTTAGTGCAAGCTGCGACCGCTTATACATTGCCCATTAGTATTTCTGTTGACCCTTATGAATTAGATGGCTATATGACTGATATTACCTTTACGGTTGAGCAGATTTCTCCAGAAGGTGATGCAAAAATTGAAAGTGAAAGCCGCTTTTTTAATAAGCGATAAACTTAGCTAAACCGGGTGCTCCTCCTAGCGCCCTAACAAAAAGTGAATGAGTATACATGGCACAGTTTGATTTTAAATCGCTTTCCCCCGACACTATTATTGATGGCTTAGAGAGCGTAGGTTTTAACGTAGACAGTGGTTTACTCGCACTGAACAGTTATGAAAATCGGGTTTATCAGTTTCATGACGAAAAATTAACGAAATACGTTACTAAGTTTTATCGGCCTCAGCGTTGGCAACTCGCGCAAATTCAAGAAGAGCATGATTTCTCTTTTGAACTTGACGAGCAAGAGCTCCCTATCGTTGCACCATTAAAAATAAATGGTACCAGCTTATTTGAACATCAAGGATATCATTTTGCTGTATTCCCCTGTCGAGGTGGTCGAATATTTGAAGTAGATAATTTAGACCAGCTTGAATGGATGGGTCGATTTATTGGCCGTATTCATGCAGTTTCTGCGCGAAAACCTTTCATACACAGGCCTAACTTCACTGTTGACGAAATGCTGTATCAAGCCAGCGACACAATAAAAAACAGTGGTTTTGTACCCAAACCATTGCTTACGCCTTTTTTTTCAATATTAGAACAAGTGATAGAAATTGCTGCCAAACAATACCAAGTAAAACAGCAAATACGCTTACATGGTGATTGCCATGCAGGGAACATTTTATGGCGCGATGAAGGCCCTCACTTTGTTGATTTAGACGACTGTCGCACAGGGCCTGCCATTCAAGATTTATGGATGATGCTCTCAGGTAGCAGACAACAACAATTGTTACAACTTGACACCTTATTAATGGGTTATGAAGAGTTCTTTTCATTTGAATCTTCACAGCTTACTTTGATAGAATCATTAAGAACTATGCGCGTAGTTAATTATATGGCATGGTTATGTAAACGTTGGCAAGATCCTGCTTTTCCAAGAAACTTTCCTTGGTTCGACACACCAGAGTATTGGGAACAGCAAATATTAATGCTAAAAGAACAAATGTTGGCACTACAGCAGCCGCCATTAAGTTTATTACCAGCATAAACACCGATTTACCAATGCTTTCTTTCATTGCAACATCAATTAACTATCAAGAGATTAGGACAAAACATGAAAACAATGCAACGCTTATTTATGGTGTTATTAATGCCCCTTTTAGCTTTTTCAATCACTGCTAGCGCAGCAAAGTACACCGAAGGTAAGCAATATACCAAAGTCAGTGAAACCGCCTCAAAAAATACTGAAGTGCGTGAGTATTTTTCTGTTTATTGTGGTCACTGCTTTAAATTTGAACCTATTATGCATGATATAAAAGAAGCACTGCCTGCTAATGTTAAATTTGAGCGTAACCACGTTGATTTTATTCGAGCAGCGTCACCTGAAATACAACAAATGATCTCCAAAGCCATTGCGACGGCTGAGCAGCTTGAAAATGGCGACAAGTACATTGGTGCAATCTTTAATTACATTCACCTACAACGCGCTATCATTAGTAATGAAAAAGATCTGCGCAATATTTTTGTCCTAAATGGTGCTGATGGCGCTAAGTTTGACAAGTTAATGAAAAGCTTTAGCGTCAACGCTCATGCAAAAGCGATGAAGAAGCACCAAGACAACATGTCTAAAACTCGCGCTTTAACCGGTGTTCCAACAGTAATAGTGAATGGTAAGTACCGTATCAATTCGGGTGAGCTAGATAAAAGCAACCCCGAAGCAGACTTTAAAAACTTGGTGCAGTACCTGTTAACGATTAAGTAATGTAATAAAGCCTAGCCTTGCATTAAGCCGTCAGGTTTTAGTGCAAAATGCGCAGGTTTTAGCCTAGTGTTGTAGTATCAAAACTATAGCCCAATACTACAACTAGGCTAAGTTAGCTCGATAACCCACGTAGTAATTTTTCTTTGCTTTGACTAAACTCTTCCTCTGTTAAGAATCCTTGCTTCTTTAACTCAACTAGCTTTTCTAGCGCGCTGACCAAGTCAGTATTAATGGTTGCGATACTGGCATCTTTGCTCTTTTCCGCGACTATACCCTGAGCACTTTTATGCTTATCGTTAACTTTTTCGGGTGTTTTACTGTTTGATGCTGGAGCAAAGTTTTCATTTTTATAAACAGTTAAGCGGTTGACTGCCGCTTGCTCATGTAATGACGCTTTCTTTTGTTTCGCCGTAAAAACATCCTTTTCTGCTGCTAGCATTATGCTCGTTTTGCTTTGCCTTGAGCCAGTATTCGCAGGGTTAATTTTGCCAGCTATTAACCAACACCAATCGATTACCTCTTCAATGACAGCGCTATATGATTTTTTAGTCACACGGTCACTACCTTTGCGCATATATAAACAAACGGTATGGCACTTTTGCTGTTTAGTGGTGAAAGACAGGTTAACTTGCCGCATTTTGTCATTAATCATTTTGTCGATTTTTTCTTTGATAAAAATAGCGCGTAAGTCTTGCTCTTTATTATTATCAAAACCATGGTTGTTGTTTCGATCAATAACATTAATTATGGTGTCATTTAACTTCACTGCAAACGTGGTAACTTCTGCTATATCAACAAGGGTATCTATGTTTTTATGATGCCGGTGATAAAAACCTATTTGCTGTTGCGACTCACTTAGCGCTATCTGGGCAAATTGTTTCCTGACAATGGCTTTTGCCGAAAATCTATTGCGCTTAATTAAATAAAGCAGAACTAAAACAATCAATAAAAAAACAAGCACAAGATAAATACTGTTATTAGGCTCGGTTTTAGCCTTATTAGCAACACTGTTATTTGTCGGTGCTATATGAGGTTGATTCATCAGTTTTTTAGTTACTTGCAGCACTTTTCCCTGAGTTTTATCAATAACTAATACTTCACCATCACGGTCTTTACCCAAGGATACTTCACTATCGTGCGCTAATTGCGCGGCGGTAAATTGCCACTCTTTTTGTAAATTAGTATCCGCTGGTATTGCACTTAACGACTGGAGCAACCAACCTTGCTTGCGATGAACCAACAGGAGTAACTTATTGCGTAAGCCATTGAGGTTACTTCCTCGATACAATAATACGCTTTCAATCGGTTGATCACTTTGGTAAAGCACATTTTTTGGGGCCTGTTTACGCCAGTCCTTATTAGGAGCGGTTAATGATAATAAAAATTTATCCTTGTATTGATGAGACAACAAAATGTCGTCGGTATTTTTATCTGGCCAAATAAATTGTGATATCTCTTGCCCGCCAAATAAATATATTTCGTCTTTAATGGCCTGATCTTTTACATAAGGATTAGAGGTTGGCACTGTAAAGCTTCGTAAGCCGAATTTTGCGGGGTTTATACGTAAAATTACTCCAGAATAGAGTGGTTGTTGCCATTTTTCATCACCCGTTAACGCAATGTAAAGCAAGCCAAAGCCTTCATTCCATGATTGAGTATAAGGGTTAAATGACATTTGTTTAATGGTAACACTATGGTCTGGTACCGCTATGCGTAATACTTCCCGCTGAGTATCAAAATCAATCACTTGATAGCTACTTGAATGAAATTGCCATTCAGTAATAACGGCGTCAAACTCTAGCGGTAAGCCTTCACGTGGTGCTTGTAGCCGTTTAGTTTTGCTTTTTTTATTTAACGTTTCCAGGTGTGCGGTATAAAAAGTACCATATCCGAGTTGGTCTCGTAGCGCAAAATTAGGGTGTAGCACAATGGCGGTTAATGTAATGGCTGGTAAATCTTTACCATGAGTAGCATTTAAGTTTAACACTTGCTGTAACGTTTGCATTTCATCAATAAGATACATTTGAGCAGCCTTATTGATCGCAAAATATTGCTCAGCATTATTTGGTGACGCAACGAATTGTAACCACGGAGAAGGCTTAGCTAACGTTTGCTCTACTTGCACTATTTGATCAAATTGGTAGGCATGTTCTGTTGCTGATGCCTTGATGGTTATAAAGCTTAAAAAGCCCAGTAGTATAAGGAAATACATTAGCGCGTTTATTGATGTTACAGGCTTATATCTACTGTGCATATTTTTCTCTTGATTTAATATGGCTCGCTCAAATGTCTAAAACATAAAAAGGGGAAGTCGATTAACATTAGCAATGACTGACTTACCGTACTCCATGGCATAAGTGGCCTTACATAAAGCTAATCTAATAGATGTACCGCTTTAGCTTCTATAAATTGTCTTTTATCAGCCGTTGCTAAATAACTTAACTTACCCTCAACCACAACATTAACATCAAGTTTAGCGTTTTCAACTAAGTATTGTGCTTGCTTCCCCCAAATGTGTAGTTCTCGCTCTACACTGTGGCTTTGCCATTGCTGCTTATCAATAGCGTAGTATTGATGATTTATCATCATATTCACTTGGGCTAAATGTTTATTATTTTGTGTGGTGATAAGTTTTGGTAGCGAAACAAGCTGACCACTGCATAACACTTGATTAATTGTTTGAGTATAGCCTTTGTTAAATTTTTGGATAAAAGTAGCATGCACAATGAATAGATCTTTGTTGTTTAGCCCATTATTTGCCTGAACAGTAGAGCTTTGCAGAGTGGATGTGTCGCTTTTTAAATTAGTTAAGTAACCTTGCACCAGAAGAATATCGCCTTTATTAGCGGTTAATAAGGCTTGTTCAACAAGCTCTCCTTCAACTTTAATGTGATGATAGCTAGTCCACTCTTTGTACTGATTAGTTTTTTTATCTAGCCACTTGGTATTCGTCGCGAGGGTAATTTCCGTGATTGCAGAGACAGGGTTTGCTCGATAGCGAATATCTGGCTTAGCCACTAGGTTTCCTAACAAGGTAACAGCACACAGTTGTTGGTTTGGCGTAGTTGTTTTTACTTTATGCATAATAAGTTAGCCCTTGTGGCGTTTGGGAGGTTTGCATTATTAAGAGCGTTTTATATTACTAACTCCTTAGTTATATACATAATAGTTTTAAGTTTCAACATTGTATAGATTTAAAAAGCTCACATCCGCGTGCAAGCTTTTACAATATCAACCAATACGGTTAGTCAGCCTACTGCTGTTAAACGTTGTTACTAATGAAGAGTGTTTACCGCCTACCTAGTGACGAAAGCTGGGGACTAATGCCGGAATGCCCGGTAACATGCCTACTGCAGCCATCACCGCGGTTAACACCACAAACATAGCACATGGAATAATCCAGCGATTCATCTGGCTTAATTCCAAGCTTCGCGCTTTACAACCAATTAAGCCAAGATTATCCAGCAACATAGTAAGCGCCCAACCAAAGGCGGGGTTCACTAACGCTGAAGAAAACACCACAATTGCCGCTGACTGTGTTGTTTTTCCTTCACGAGTCATTTCCATCCCTGCTTCAAGTAATGGAATAAATACGCCGACCACTAAGGCGACACAAAGCACAGGTTGCCATATAGCGAGATCCATTGGGTAGCCCCAAATACCTGCCACGATGCAAAACAAGGCAGTTAATAGTGCGCCCGCTGGAATTGGGCGTTTAGCAATTGCTGCCGGCACCACATAAGTTCCCCAAGAAGATGCAAAATTAGCCCCACCGAGTAAAGAGCCAAAGGTTTGACGAATAGAAGCACTGACCATGGTATCGTCAATATCCATTTGCACTTTTTCGGTGCGCGCTGGGTAACTAATTTTCTGAAAGACTTGGTGACCCAAAAAGTCAGGAGACCACATTGCCACTGCCAAAATAGCAAACGGTAATACAACAGCAAAACTTTCTAAGGTAGGCAACCCAAGCATCCAACCTGTATTTTCACCCCACCAATAGCTCGGATTCATGTTAGGTAACCCTGGGCTAGTGACAAACTCAAAGGGTGCGCCCATAGCAAAAGCGATTGTACCGCCTAGTAAGCAGCTTAACGGCACGGCCAACCAGCGTTTTCCTTTGTGCTCAAGTAAGGCATACAATAAAATGGTAGCTAAAATGACTACAAAAGGAATATGTGCCATGCCAATATCCTCTCCCCAAGCAAAGAGTTTTTTAACCTGTGAAGTAGTACCGACAAAGCCAAGGTAAAGTAACAGCCCACCACAAACTCCTTTACTGGTCAGGTTGGCCAGCATACTACCGCCTTTACTCAAAGCTAAAATTAAACCAAACGCACCAATGAGCAAACCAAATGCCATGGGATGGCCGCCCGCAGCAACCACAATAGGAATCAGCGGTATTAATGGGCCATGCGTGCCTGCCAAATTAGCCGTGGGTAATAAAAAGCCTGAAAAAATAATAATAAAAAATGAGACAATTAATAACTCATAACGAACATTTTCTAAGATAAAACTTTCATCAAGCCCTAGCGGTGCCGCAAAGGTTGCCGCTATTGCACCCACCATAACCACTTTGCCAATGGTTGCCGCCATTGCTGGAATCGTGTCTTCAATTTCAAAGCGATAGTCTCTAAAGGGTAAGTTAGGTCGCCAACGTTTAGGCGCCATTATTTGGAGTTCGTGCTTTAAATACTCTTCGCGGCTATTAAATGCGGCACTGGGTTTATGCTGCTGCTCGTAACTCAGTTCATCACTGTTTCTATGCGGCTCGGCTTTATTATTAGGGGTAGATTTTGAGGTGTGATCCATGTTTACTGCCTTTATGCGTGAGTTAAAAATGGTGCGCAAACTAAAAAATGCTAATATAATTTAAGGCAAACATCCTATATTAACAGGGTGCTTATTACTAACAACAAGCCTCACTCTTTAGTCGTAGACGCTCCTTTAACCTACCATATAAGTACCGGTACCAAACGCAATATGTTGACCAAGCTCATTGTGCATTTCCATGCGTGCCACGGCAACTTTACTACCATTACGAATAATATGTGCGGTAACAATAAACTCTTCTCCGCGTCCGGGGCGTAAATAATCAGTACGTAAATCAATGGTGCCAATTTTAGCTAAACTCTGTTGCACTGTTTCAGGCGTAATATCGGGTAATTGTTCGATAATGTTCGCCGCGGCTACCGCACCACCGGCTAAGTCAAGTGCTGATGCTGTTACCCCACCATGGAGAATTTTTTGTACTGGGTTACCAATAAGTTTATCATCCCAGACAAAGCGTACTTCTGCTTCTTTTGCACTAAAGCGGGTAATTTCAAAACCCAACAATTGATTGAAAGGCATATTGTTATTCCAAAAATCAATTAACTGCTGATATATAAGCTCACGATTCATATATAACTCCACTGCAATTTGTTTCAACGCTATCTGGTCGGACTTGTAAAGGATTAGCCTATCATCATTTTTATAAAAAAGGAAAATAATGATGTCACAACACCTTCTCTCAGGTAAAATGAGCGCCACCATGAATTATTAAAGACTGTCCGTTGAATACTGTTACTCTGCCTCCTTCTTCTGCAGCTGAGCACCAAGACTTATTGCTTAGCACACTAAAGCATCACTTTGGTTACGATAGTTTTCGCCCAGGCCAAGCAGAGATTATTAACCAGCTAATGCAAGGAAGAGACTCTTTGGTATTAATGCCAACGGGTGGCGGAAAATCTTTGTGTTATCAATTACCAGCAATACTTTTACCAGGTATTACTATTGTGGTGTCACCGCTTATTTCTTTAATGAAAGATCAAGTAGATAACCTCACACACCAAGGCATTCCGGCAGCCTTTATTAATTCGTCGTTAGACCAACAAACCATTAATGGTATTTTTTCAAAATTAGCGCAAGGTGAAATAAAACTACTTTATGTCGCACCTGAGCGACTCGCAAGTCGCTATTTTTTACAAGGCATAGCTGAGTTACCTCTGAGTATGTTTGCCATTGATGAAGCACATTGTATTTCTCAATGGGGCCATGACTTTCGCCCTGCTTACACACAACTCCATGCACTCAAGCAACACTTTCCTTATGTGCCGGTGATGGCGTTAACGGCGACTGCTGACGTTACCACACGCAAAGATATTCTTACGCAATTGGCATTAAATAACCCATATATCCACTTAGATAGCTTTGACAGACCCAACATTCGTTTTACCTTAGCGCCAAAATATGACGGTGAAAAGCAGCTACTGGGCTATGTAAGAAAGCAAGGTGATGATTCTGGTATTATTTATTGCAACAGCCGCTGGCAGGTAGAAAAGCTCGCTAAATATCTAGCGGCTTGCGGTATTAATTGTGCTGCATACCATGCTGGGCTTGAGGCGGATATTAGGGCCTTAGTGCAAGAAGGTTTCACTAAAGATAATATTCAAATCGTTATTGCCACTGTTGCTTTTGGCTTAGGCATTAACAAACCTAATGTTCGTTATGTTATTCACTTTGAGCCGCCACGCACGTTAGAGTCTTACTATCAAGAAATAGGACGAGCGGGCCGCGATGGTTTACCTGCTGAGGCTTTATTTTTGGTGGCTGAAAAAGATATAAGCCGTATAAAAAAACGCATCAGTGAAGGTGATAACCCACAACGGGTTAACGTAGAAATGCAGCGTTTTTCAGCAATGAATGCGTTTATTGAAGCTCAAAATTGCCGCAGACAAGTCGTGCTAAACTATTTTGCCGAATACACCCAGCAAGGCTGTGGTAATTGTGATATTTGTTTAGATCCACCTAGCCAGTTTGATGCAACAGAAGCGTCTCAAAAAGTATTGTCTTGTGTTTTTCGAATTAAGCAACAAGGAGATATAAACCATGTGGTTGATGTGTTACGTGGTGAAACTAATGATAGGGTATTGAGTCAAGCTCATGATCAAGTATCAACTTTTGGCATAGGTAGCAATAAAACGCCCGGTTATTGGTTTGCCATTATTGGTCAATTAATTCATTTAGGTTATTTACAACAAGACATCGAACAGCAGTCTGCACTTTGTTTAACAGAGGCCTCACGCAGCGTATTAAAAGCAACCGAGCCATTAATGTTGGCGAGCCCTCGTTTACAAAAGGCGAGTTATTGGCAAAGCATAAAACAAGATAAACCCTACGACAGAGTGCTATTTAGTAAGTTGCGTGTACTGAGGAAAAGCATTGCCGACAGTGAAAACATTGCACCGTTTATTGTTTTTAACGATGCAACCCTATCTGAGTTGGCCAGAGTGAAGCCTATAACGTCTAGGCAAATGCTGACCATCAGTGGTATTGGTGATGTAAAGCTATCTCGCTACGGCAAAGCTTTTATTGATTTAATTAAAGAGCACGAGCAAAACTCGTAAACACAACCCTTGTTTACTTCTCGCGGGGTCAGATAACTCAATCTACTAGGTATCAGTGCTTACTTACGCTGAACCCGGCTTAATACATACCTTAAACCGAGTTCACATCAGACTACTTACAGCTATAACAAGGGGTTACTCCGCAAGAAAGCAGTAAGAGATATTAATGCTTAAAATGACATTTTAACTTCTAACTGCGCCATTCGCTCACCACCAATAGTGACATTATTTATCCCACCGCCGGCAAAGTAGTCTGTATCAAGTAAGTTTTCAATATTAAAGCGATAGTCAACTGACACACCTGCAATATCAGTTTTATAGGTAGCACCAAAATCGACACGCGTATAAGCCTCTTTAGTCACCGTATTAGCACTATCTGCAAAGCGCTCACCCTGATAGAAAATACCTGCATTTAACGCTAACTGCGCTGATATTTCATACCTAGACCAGGCAGATGCCGACCATTTTGGCGCGTCGACTGGCGTTTTTCCTTGGTATTGATTGTCTTTTTCATAAACAGCGTCAAGGTACATAGTTGACACCATTAAAAATAGTCTATCGGTTACTGCCCCCTGGGCAGACAACTCAAAACCTTGGTGCTTTTGCAAGCCTGCCTGTGTGGTAATCGTTTCAAAGTCAGGGTCATTCAGTAAGCTTTCTGTAATAGATGTACCGACCTTTTCAATGTCAAAAACAGCGGTTTCTATTAATAACCGATCTGAAACTTGCCATTTTGCTCCGATTTCAACTTGCTCTGAGGTAACGGCCTTAAGTGCCATGCCATGGTTTTTATCCGTATCATTATCAAGCGTTTCTCTTGATGCTGGCTCAAAGCCTTCTGCGTAGTTAAGGTACACTGTTGCTGTATCTTGCGGGTGATATAACACACCTACTTTAGGTACAAAGGAATCGCTATCAGCGTTCTCCTTGTTTTGCTGATCAAAACGGCCACCCAATACAACTTGCCAATGCTCAGTTATCGTCACTAAATCTTGAAAGTAAAAGCCATAGTAATCATATTCAGATGTGCTTAATGTATCATCGGTATGGTAACTAATATTGGGTTTTATTGGCGCTAGTTGTCCAGGAACATACACCACAGTTGGCGCCGTGGTTTTTAACTGCCCATAATAGTAATCAAGGCTATTTATACCAATTAGCACTTGATGATCCATTGAGGCCAATTCAAACTCACCGGTTAAATCAACGTATGCTGTTTTAAATTTCCAGTCGTCAAATCGGTCATAAGGCTTAGAAGAATAACTATCCCCTTCGACATAGTCAGCAGGTTTTTGAGGAGAGGATTCAAAACGCTGGCGTTCAAATCTTTGCTCGTTGTACCCTAATTTTACTGTCCATTGTGGGTTAATATAGTAGCTTGCTTTAGCACCAATATTATTAACGGTAATATCAGTAAATGCCCATGAAAAGTCATAAATATTTTCTTTATTACCTAGTAAATTACCCTGACTATCTAACCAAGCACCTGTATCTAAACCAGCTTTATCATTAGTTTGGTCATAGTAAACATTAAAAGTTAGCTTGTCGGTTACCTGATAATCTACAATGATGGAACCAAGAAAGCGATCGCGCTCACGTTCAACTCCATGTTGATATTCACGCGTGTAGTTGGCATCTTGCTTCACCAGCACACTCCGAAATGCTAAATCATCAAAAATTTCACCACCAGCATCTAGCATAAAGCGTGATGAGCCGTTTTGATCCATGTCGGCACTAAAATCAAATAAAGGCTTGGCTGTTGGCTGTTTGGTTACCATGTTAATCAAACCACCCGGCGCAGATTGACCATATAATATACTTGAAGGACCTTTTATTATCTCAACACGCGATAATGTTTCAATAGGTTGCTGATAGTGTGACCAATGTTGGTGACCATCGCGTAAGTAGCCATTTGAAGAGCTTAACTCAAAGCCACGTGAATTAAACACCTCACGGTTACGCTGCTTTGACCCTGGAGACATACTCGCATCATTAGAAAGTACTTCGCCTAAGGTGGTCGCTAATTGTTCGTCGATAATAACTTCAGGAATGACGGTTACGGCTTGTGCAGTTTCTAACAATGAAGTGTTGGTACGTGTTGCACCGGATGCGCTATCAATTTGGTAGTCATTGAAATAAGTGCCGCTTACTTCAATGTGTTCAATGTCTGGGGTTTCTGGCTGTTCAGCATTGGCAGTTTGGCTGAATGTTAGCAGTGCGATAGAAACCGCCGCAGTTACAGATAGGTGTTTTGTTGTCATATATTTCCGCACATATTGATGAATGTTGTAAAATCGCGCGGAATTATATATTAATCACAAAAGGTAATGCAACACATTCTCATTTAGATTGGCGTTTATGATAAAAACTTTGATCTCCAACAGTAAATTAATGCCATACATGGTATTAATTGATTAAAAAAAGCGCTAAAAGCGCTTTTTTTAATAAATAATAAACACCGGTTTACTTTTATTTTAAGCTTGCGTAGTAAGCGCTTAAGTCAGCCATGTCTTGCTCGCTTAACGACGCAACCATGCCTTTCATAACCGCATCAGTACGTGCGCCTGATTTAAAATCTTTTAATTGCTTGGTCAAATACGCTGCATGTTGCCCTGCTAGATTAGGGTACATTGGAATAGGTGAAATGCCTGCAGGGCCATGACATGCTGCACACATCGCTGACTTACCTTTACCAGCTGCTGCATCACCAGCAGCAAAAGCTGGAGATGCCATCAATACAGTGGCTGAAAGTGCAAGGATCAGTTTTTTCATAATAATACTCTCTCTTTGTTACGTTAACTTTAGGATTAAATTTCAAAAATCAGTATAAATAAAATAAGGTAAGCTGTCGTCAGCTTTTCGCCTATTAAGTGATTAACATCAAATTCTCACTGTTACTTTCAACTGTTATACTAACAAAGTTAGGCTAATTTTATAACTTTAGCCATATATTAATTTATTCGCCACACGCTACGATAGGCATATTAATTGATAGCTTGCACCTGCTAAAATAAAATACTACCTATTGTATGACGGCCAATTTTATAAGGTAATGATGATAAACAATACTATAAACACTGTGACTTATGCTGATGAAAAAATAGCGATTGTTTTTAGTGAGCAATGGTTTCAAGAAGATATAAGTGTGCTTAAAGCGCTGCTATTAAGTAAGGTTCACGAATGTGTTATAAAAGAAACAACACTGGGCGCCGACCGAGAAGACATCCGTTTTTCTTGGCTTGACGCTGAGTTTTCATTAAGTTTTGATTATTATAGCCAATCTTGCTGGTTTAGTGCGCAAGATGAGTTAAGTACGATAAAAATTGAGCCGCTGTATCAACTCATTAGCCGCTAACGATTGGTATGTTAATAACATGAAATGGATATTAAACGGCAAGGGAAGCCACGCAAAGTAACCTGAGGGAAACAACAGACTGTTTTAACGTAGACGAGCCCCCACTACATCTAGTTTTTGCAGTACCGCTGTCATAGGTTTCCCCGTAGACCGGTTACTTTGCGTCTCTAGCTTTCGCTAGATTTGCCCTTGGTGAGCTGCTAATAGCTCAAAATCATTATAACCATCCTGTTCTATTTGTAAACAAAAAGAGGGGTATTTTGGTCAACCATATTAAGCATTTAAACAGATAATTGGTAAACCCTTGTTTTAAAAAATATTACCTAAGTCCTGTACGTTACTTTAGGTGCTGTATCAACCTTACCTTCCTGAGAAATTGTTGTAATTTGCCCATTGTAAAACATAAACGCTAAATTACCCGCTTTACTCTGACGAATAAAGTTCAGTTCATAACCCAGTTTTATTAAGCTCTTTACCGCAACTTCTTGTGCTGATGATAACAGACGAAGTAAGGCTTCAGGTGTTTTATGTTTTTGTACACGCCTTTCTAATAGTGCGGCTCTGGGTCTGGCAAAGTGCATAAGCATCTCAAGTGTTAGCCTAATCATTTTCTCTCAAGGTAAAGACAAATTATCTTAAATTGTTTTATTCAGCAACACTTATGTAACAAAAAAGCTGTTATTATAATACAAACAAAGGTGTAAAATAATGACACTTTGCACTGAATTAAGTGATTAAATTATTATTAACAAGACTGAGTATAAAACCATGAGTGTTGTATTAGATGAACTACTAGCTTTACTTAAGTTAGAGGTAATAGAACAAGGAATATATCGCGGCCAAAGCCAAGATTTAGGTTTTAGAGCTTTATTTGGAGGCCAAGTAATGGGCCAAGCATTATCGGCAGCCCAAGAAACAATAGACGAAAATCGTTTTGTACATTCACTTCATTCTTATTTTTTACGTGCCGGCGATGCGTCAAAACCCGTAGTGTATGAAGTAGAAAATATTCGCGACGGCGCAAGTTTTAGCACCCGTAGAGTACAAGCAATACAAAATGGCAAAGCTATCTTTTATATGACAGCTTCTTTTCAGCGGCCTGAAGAGGGCTTTGAGCATCAAGATACTATGCCAACCGTACCAGGCCCTGAAGGCATTCCTTCATACCATGATTTTATCGCCAAATACCAAGCAGCTCTACCACAGGCAATACGTGAAAAACTGTTAGCCGAGAAACCCATTGATATCCGCCCTATTCAACAATATAACTGGCTCCAACCTGAAAAAGCTGACGCTAAATGCCAAACATGGCTAAAAACCAATGGTAGCTTACCTGATGATTTACGCCACCATAGTTGTATGCTTGCTTATGCGTCTGACTTTCAGTTTTTACCTGCGGCTTTAATGCCACATGGTGCGAGCCATTTTACCCCTAATTTTCAAATCGCTACGGTTGATCATGCTATGTGGTTTCACCGCCCTTTTCGATTTGACGACTGGTTGCTCTACTCTATCGACAGTCCTTCCGCGAGCAACGGCCGAGGCTTGGTACGCGGGCAAATATATAACCGTCAAGGCGAGTTGGTTGCCTCAACCATGCAAGAAGGGGTTATTAGGCAACGATAATTGAATTAAAAACCAGCTAATAAGTTCAAGCTTTATTGAGTGAAACCTTTTTAGAATAAGTCGTTAATATCAACATCATAATCAATAGCGTTTATAATACAGCCAGTTGCTCTAAGTAATGTATATATAGATAAGGTCATATTAATAAAACTTTTTAATTGACCACATATAAATTAATTTAATTAGGATATTAAAGAGTGTAATGCACTGATTAAATTATGTTACTTAGCTAAAGTGGCGCTGGCCGCTATTCATAGCCAAATCACTTACATTGACACACTTGATCCCCATAATAATTATTTGGATAATTACAGTCAACTCGTGCTTTTTTAGCCGCCTTAGTGCCTAATATAGCTTTTAAATTGTGAATAATGTTTTTCATCATAGTAACCTCTTGTTTGTCTGATAACCATAATGACCAAACACTTTAATTGAGTAAATACAAATAAATAGAGGGCTATGTTCTATTTATTCGATTACTGTTCTTAAAGTCAGCTACCCTTAACCGAGACTTTCTGGGTTAACTGCGCCTTAAAGATATCTTTTAGCAGGGATATTTCATCTGTTCTCACATAATTCGGTCGAATAATTAAGGCTATTTTACGGTGTGGTCCCGGCTCATTTAAATGAATAGCACATAACTCTGATGCATTGTAAATTAACTGATCCAGTGCCATTTCGGGCACTAAGGTTGAGCCAAGTTTTCCGGCAACCATTTGAATTAGCGTATATAAACTGGCCGAATCAAAATCTGATTCTTGCTTATTATTAGGTAAACTACAGGCGGCCAAGGCATGCTCTTTTAGGCAATGTCCTTCCTTTAATAACATTAATTTCTCAGCTGTTAGTTGCTCACTAGTGATCTCTTTTAATTGATTTGGACACTCATCTTTATGGCTCACCCAATAAAAGTCTTCTTGCCAAAATTCAAACGGCAGCAAGCCATCAATAGCATAAGGCAGAGCCAGAATTGCTGCATCAATATTACCGTTTCGCACCATTTCAACTAATACATGCGATTGCTCTTCAATTATTTTTAATTTAAAGCCTGGGTACTGCTTACGTAACTCTGGTAACACTTTAGGCAATAAATAAGGGCCTATCGTGGGAATAATACCAATAGTCATCGGGCTGACAAAGGGTTGCTGGGTTGCTTGTGCTATTTGTATCAGATCATCTACTTCAAGTTTAACGCGTTTAGCTTGATCTAAAATTACTTGCCCTTTATTTGTCACTAATACCTTTTTATTATTACGCTCAAAAATAAGCATACCTAACTGCTTTTCCAGCTCATTAATAGCTGTACTTAATGCCGACTGCGAGACATTACATGCCTCAGCCGCATTTTTGAAATGTAAGGTTTGCTCAACTGCTAGCGCATAATGTAATTGTTTTAATGAAATCATTCGTCTCTATAATCAGTGGTATTGAACGTCTATGACATTCTCATTAATATTTTAGTATATTGTCATATTGTCGCGTTAATATACCCCCAATAGCAACTCCCCTTTTAAGTCACAGGAGGCATTGCTATTGAATAAACTTTAACAGTGTGTTGCTAGTTATAAACCTAACGCTGCTTTGATGCCCTTGCCGTAATCTGCATCAGCAGCACTACAGTGCTTAATGTGGCGTAGTTTTATCTCATCTGGCACACCTGCCATAGAAGCCGCGGTATTATTAAATAACGCTTGCTGCTGCGCCATCAATTGCTAAAGGTGGCTCTGAAAAATCAGCTTGCTCTGCCCATTCACCTTGGCTGTTCGGCTCATAACCAACAGTTGCACCATAGTTGCCATCGGTACGCATTTGCCCGTCTCGATGATAGCTATGTACAGGACAGCGCGCGGCATTAACCGGAATATGGTGATGATTCACACCAAGGCGATAACGCTGTGCATCTGCGTAGGAAAATAATCGCCCTTGTAGCATTTTATCGGGCGAGAAGCCGATGCCAGGCACTATATTGCCTGGGTTAAAGGCTGCTTGTTCAACATCAGCAAAATAATTTTCTGGGTTACGATTTAACTCCATTACCCCAACGTCTATTAATGGGTAGTCTTTGTGCGGCCAAACTTTTGTTAAGTCAAAAGGATTATACGCCACTGTTGCTGCCTCATTTTCTGGCATAATTTGCACTTTCAGTGTCCACTTAGGAAAGTTCTGTTGTTCAATCGCGTCAAATAGATCTTTTTGATGGCTTTCTCTATCTTTTCCGACCAACACTTCCGCTTCTGCATCGGTCAAATTTTTAATACCTTGCTGTGTTTCTAAATGAAATTTCACCCAAAAACGTTCATTATTTGCATTGATAAAACTAAAGGTATGGCTACCAAAGCCATGCATATGTCGGTAACTTGCTGGTAAACCGCGATCACTCATCACAATGGTGACTTGATGTAATGCTTCAGGTAATGAGGTCCAAAAGTCCCAATTATTAGTTGCACTACGCCTATTGGTTTTTGGGTCGCGTTTAACAGCATGGTTTAAATCGGGAAATTTTAACGGATCACGCAAAAAGAACACCGGCGTATTATTACCCACTAAATCCCAATTACCTTCTTCGGTATAAAATTTAATAGCAAAACCACGAATATCTCGCTCTGCATCTGCAGCCCCACGTTCACCCGCAACGGTGCTAAAGCGGGTAAACAGTTCGGTTTCTTTCCCTATTTCAGCGAATATTTTTGCGCGCGTGTATTGGGTAATATCGTGTGTTACCGTAAATTTACCAAATGCTGCAGAGCCTTTCGCATGCATACGTCTTTCAGGTATCACTTCACGATCAAAGTGTGCCAGCTTTTCTAAAAACCAAACATCTTGTAAGAGTTGTGGCCCTTTAGGCCCAGCAGTCATTACATTTTGATTATGCGCCACAGGGCAACCTGATGCTGTAGTGAGCTTCTTATCTGTCATCGACTTATTCCTTACTCGTTGGGGTGATTAAGCTTCTTAGTCTTTCAGTTTTTTACCTCTTTAAACCTAGCCTATTCTGGAGAAACCGCCACTCATTTACATTCTATTTATTAGATGATTGAATTCAATTTAATCAATTTTACCTATACCAAACCAAGTACTATTATACCTCCATCGAAAGCAAAACGGCTTTCAATGCAAAACCCTTAATCACAAATTGACATTAATGAAGAGGAAAAAATCATGGCTCAAATAGGCAAGTTAATCCCAGAATTTACAGCACAAGCATTTCACAATGGTGAGTTTGTTGAAGTAACATCAGACAGCGTTAAAGGCAAATGGTCTATCTTTTTGTTCTACCCTGCTGACTTTACTTTTGTTTGCCCTACTGAATTAGAAGATATGGCGAACCAGTACGCTGAACTACAAGATTTAGGTGTTGAAGTATACGCAGTATCCACTGATACACACTTTTCCCACAAAGCTTGGCATGATTCGTCTGAAGCAATTGGCAAAATTAAATTCCCAATGCTAGGCGACCAAACAGGCAACATTACGCGCGGTTTTGACGTAATGATTGAAGAAGATCACATGGCTCACCGTGGTACTTTTTTAGCAGACCCAGACGGTATCATTCAAGTGGCTCATATTCATGCCGGTGGCATTGGCAGAAGTGCTAAAGACATGGTGCGTAATGTTAAAGCGGCACAATATGTTCGTGAAAACGATGGCGAAGTATGTCCTGCGGCTTGGGAACAAGGCGAAGCAACCTTAACACCAAGTTTAGATCTGGTCGGTAAAATCTAACGTTACTCATTCACTTTATCTTCTATGTTAGGCGGGCACTGGGTTTCCCATTCCCGCTTTTTTTAAAGATTGTTCACTAGAATATTCAAATAAGGTAGCACTATGTTAAGCAACGACATTTTAAAGGCATTAAAAACATATACTCAAAATATGACTAACAAAGTGGCACTAGTTTTACAAACTGGTGAACATGATAAACGTCCCGAGTTAGTTAAATTTTTAACCCAATTATGCTCTATATCAGACAACTTAAGCCTAATTGAGCGTGATGACAACTTACGCAGCCCTATTACATTCTACTTAGCGGTAGATGATGTGAATAATGGTATTCATTTTTCAGGCATACCTAGCGGCCATGAGTTTAACTCATTAATTTTAGCGATATTGCATTCCTCAGGTACTGAGTTAAAGCTTGATAACACCCTAGCTAACATGATTAAAAAAATCAAAACGCCTTTGCATTTTGAAGTGTTTGTATCATTAAGCTGCCATAACTGTCCTGACGTGGTGCAGTCATTAAATCAGTTTGCTGTATTAACCCCTCACATCAGTAGTGAGATGATAGATGGCGGCTTATTTCAATCTTTGGTGAGCGAGCGTAACATTCAAGGAGTGCCAAGTGTCTACCTAAATGGTGAGTTATTCGCTAACGGTAAAATTGACACCGCGCAGTTAGTGGATAAGTTAATGCAACGTTTTCCTGAAATTGTTGGTAGAGACACTACAAAAGCCCTACCTTTACAAGACGTTACCGTTATTGGCGGTGGCCCAGCTGGTATTGCAGCAGCCATTTATTCAGCACGCAAAGGGTTAAATGTCACTATGATAGCTGACCGCATTGGTGGTCAAGTAAAGGATACTGTTGGTATAGAAAATTTAATTTCAGTCCCCAAAACAACAGGAAGTGAACTCACGGGTAATATGCAAACACATTTGAATGATTATGATGTTACCATTAAAGAATTTTTACGGGTAGATACCATTGAAACAGGCGATATTGACACTAAGTCGCCACATAAGCTACACCTTTCAAGCGGTGAGGTAATAGAAACAAAAACTATTATTCTGGCTACGGGTGCAAAATGGCGTGAACTTGGCGTACCTGGCGAGCAAGAAAATGTTGGCGCTGGTGTCGCTTATTGTCCACATTGTGACGGTCCTTTTTTTAAAGGCAAGGATGTGGCTGTCGTCGGTGGTGGCAACTCAGGTGTTGAAGCGGCTCTTGATTTAGCCGGCATGGTAAACCATGTAACCGTCTTTGAGTTTCTACCTCAGTTAAAAGCAGATCAAGTTTTAGTGGAGAAAGCACAGGCACATGAAAAAATTACCATAATTAAAAATGCGGCCACGAAAGAAGTATTGGCTGAAAATGGCAAGGTTGTCGCGCTTTCATATGAAGATAGAGCAACAGGTGAGATTAAACAACAAGCATTAGCGGGTATTTTTGTGCAGATAGGCTTATTACCTAATAGTGGTTTCTTAAAAGAGGTGGTTGAATTAACTCAGCACGGTGAAGTGGTCATTGATGAAAAGTGCCAAACCTCTACGCCAGGTATCTTTGCCGCAGGTGATGTAACCACCGTACCTTATAAGCAAATTATTATCGCAATGGGAGAAGGTTCAAAAGCGTCGCTATCCGCCTTTGACTATATCATTAGGGCTGCTTAACTCCTTACCCATCGAATAAAGCAAAAGAGGTGAATTAAACAATTCACCTCTTGTAGCTCGTCTGATTTTAAGCACTTTTATCTGTATTTACAGTACTCTTCCAGTCATGCCCGGTAGGGTTTTGAAATACCCGTAAATCAAAATGTGGTGCTATGGCAAATAAATGGTCAAAAACGTCTGCTTGAATACCTTCATAGACTTTCCAGTCTGTTGAATTAGCAAAGCAATACAACTCTAAAGGTAGGCCACTTTCAGTTGCTGGCAACTGCCGTACCATACAAGTTAAGTCGTTTCTAATACTAGTATTTTGATGTAAATACATTTCAATATAAGCGCGAAAAGTGCCAATATTGGTTAATTGTCGGGTATCTATTACATTCAAAGCACCCTCTTTATTTAGCGTATTATTTTCTTCTTCAAGCCTTTGTTTTTTGTCTGTTAAATAACTTTTTAACAAGCTTGTGCTGGCTAAAAAGTCTACTTTTTCTAAGGAATAAAAATCAATACTACTAATATCAATAATTAAGGTACGCTTAATCCTTCTTGCACCTGTGTGGTACATATTACGCCAGTTTTTAAATGAATCACTAATTAAGGCATAAGTAGGAACTGTGGTAATCGTTTTATCAAAGTTTTGTACTTTCACCGTATTTAAACCAATTTCAATTACATCTCCGTCTGCGCCATATTTAGGCAGCTCGATCCAGTCACCTGCTACTACCATTTTATTAGCTGAAATTTGAATACTAGCAACTAAGCCCTTGATGGTATCTTGAAACACTAAGATTAACACGGCGGTTAACGCCCCCAAACCACTCAGCAAATAAACAGGTGAGCGGTCTATAATTAAAGCGATAATTACAATAGTACAGACTAAGTAAACCACGAGTTTAATTACTTGCACAATGGAATTAAGCGGTAGGTATTTTTGTTTCGCTGTTTCGTCATACAAGGTTTTACTCATATTAAGAACAGAGCTAATACTACGCGCAACCTGAAATGTAAGGAATACTTTAGACAACAATAGCAATAAATCAGCAAACAAGTATTCTTCAGGAAAGAAATATGGCGTTAAAAATAGAATAACAACAAAAGGCAATAATAGAGTAACACGCGTTAACACGTGGTGTTCTATTAAGGCATCATCCCAAGTATTTTTTGTTTTAACAATTAGCTTATGCGCTATACGAAGCACTTGATTTTTAGCAATATAATACACAATAGTAGCAACAGAAATGATAGTCAGCATAGCGACAGCTGTAACACTCATCTCAATGTATTTATTACTAATTCCTTGATCTAATAACCAAGCAGTAATCAACTCATTCATATATTATCCTTGATTAATGTTAGTTTTTTCATTACCTAAATGCTTTGTTGCATCGGTTTTCATTTTTTCAAGCCGCGCATCCTTCTCATGCCAAAATTGTGTTAACCACTTTTGAAAAGCAATTTTATGCGCTCTGTCATTGCTGTAATCACCGCTAAGTTCTTGGTCTATTTCACGGGTATGAATTTCTAGATGAACTCTTTTCACTCGGCCACAAAGAAAGTCCCAAAAACTCGGTATGCCATCTGGGTAATAAATAGTGACATCCACAAGAGTCGTTAAGTGTTCTCCCATCGCATCAAGTACAAAAGCAACACCACCCGCTTTAGGTTTAAGTAAGTGATTAAAAGGTGAGTTTTGTTTATCATGCTTTAGTTGCGTAAAGCGAGTACCTTCAATAAAACTCATAACGCTAACAGGCTTATATTTAAACTTTTCACAGGCTTTACGCGTAGTATCTAAGTCTGTACCGCGCAAATGTGGATTTTTTTTCAAAAATGCTTGGCTATAACGCTTCATAAAAGGGAAGTCTAACGCCCACCACGCCAAACCTAGAATAGGCACATACATTAATTCTTTTTTTAGGAAGAATTTTAAAAAAGGTATTTTTCCATGCAACACTCTTTGCAGTACCACAATATCCACCCAGCTTTGGTGATTCGCTAACACTAAGTACCAATCTTTTGTATTGAGTTCATCTAAACCGGTTACTTGCAGCTGCATTTTCGTAAATAGTTTTTGGTTAACTGTGTTAACAGCTACCCAATTACTGGCCATTAAGTCTAATAAATAGCTGAAAAGCTTTTGGGAAAAGCCTAAAGGTATCAATGCTTTAAAAAGTGAAAAAACCACAATTGGGATAACCCAAAAAAGCGTATTTAGGGTGTAAAAACTAAAAGACAAAAGCGCTAACAGGGGGGTAGGTAAAAAATTAAACATTTTAAAGGTAATTTACTATTTAAATAAAAGAAAAATTATCCATATTTAATCATGCTTTAGCTATTAATTGTATTTTTTAATTGATTTATAGACAGAAGATGTACTTAATTGCTACTTTTAAACAGAATAACGTCGCAGCTTATCAATGGTTTTTGGCTATATAAGTTGAATGACTACCGTGTTTTCATCATAATAGACGACAGGAAATAATAACAGGAGGAAAAATGAATTTTAACCGTGCTGTAATTAAAGTCGGTAGTGCCTTAGTAGCCCCAACACAGTCGGGTTGCAGCGGAAAGTACCTTTTAGCCATTGCGCAATTCATCACTAAGTGCCATCAACAAGGTAAAGAAGTGATTCTAGTTTCTTCAGGCGGCGTCGCTGCCGGACGTAGTATAATCCGCCATGGTAGTCCTGAATTATCCCCGTCAGTGAAAAAGGCTATGTCGAGTGTTGGGCAAATGCAAATGATGGCAAACTGGCAACGTTTTTTTGATATACCTTGCAGCCAAATATTAATCACACAAGATGATTTAGAAGATCGAGAACGCTATATTTCAATCAGAGATACCATTCAAATCCAGTTAGAAAATGGCATTATTCCTATTGTTAATGAAAACGACACTGTAACCACTGAAGACCTAAAAGTGGGTGATAATGACAACCTTTCGGCTCTTGTAGCACAAGTGTGCGAAGCCGACAGCCTCTTTATTTTAAGTGATATTGACGGTGTCTTCACTAAAGACCCTAACGTGCATGATGATGCGGTACTCATTCCTGTCATCGATGAAATTACCGATGAAATATATGCTATGGCTGGCATCAGCCGTAACCATTTGTCTACTGGTGGCATGAAAACTAAAATAGAAGCCGCTGAGAAAGCTACTGAGCATGGTATTAACACTTACATTCTTAATGGCACAAAAAGTGAAGTGTTTAGCTCTTTAATTAGACAGGTAAACCCTGGTACACGCTTCTCTGCTGATCAAAACACCATTAGAGCTAAAAAACACTGGCTTAAACACACAGTAAAAAGTCAGGGTAGAATCACTTTAGATAAAGGCGCGGTTAATGCGCTGCTCAACAAAGGTGCTTCGTTATTGCCTATTGGTATCAAGTCTGTTGCTAAAAAATTCGATGTTGGTGACTGTGTCGACATCATTGACCAACAAACTAAAACCATTATCGCCAAAGGTATTACGCAATATAGCAACAAAGAATTAAAGCGTATAAAAGGCAAACACAGTGATGAAATTAAACTTATCTTAGGGCACGAAGAAGGTGATGTTGTTATACATCGCGATGACATGGTTGTTATAGAACAAAACATTGAAGTTAAACCTGCCAAAGTGGCCCCAAAGCGTAAAGAAGAAAAAGGAAGCGAACCCAATGCAACAATTTAATATGGCAACAATGGCTGCTAACGCCAAGCTCGCTAGCCGAGCTGCTGCCCAGTTAACAACAATAGAGAAAAATGCACTGTTAAACGCAATAGCCGATGCTATTGAAGCCAATAGTGCTGAAATTATTCTAGAGAATAGTAAAGACATTGAGGCAGGCCGAGCTAAAGGTTTAGCGGAAGCTATGCTTGATAGGCTTTTACTCACCGAGCAAGGTATTAAAGATATCAGTAGCGCTATTCGTGAAATAGTCGCCTTAACCGATCCTGTTGGTGACATTGCCAAACTAGCCTTACGTCCCAATGGCATGCAAGTAGGGAAAATGCGTATACCTTTAGGTGTAATCGCCATGATTTACGAAGCTCGTCCAAACGTAACAGCCGAAGCTGCTGCACTTTGTATAAAATCGGGTAACGGCGTTATCCTTCGTGGTGGCTCTGAGGCAATTCACTCTAATTTAGCCTTAGCAAACTGTTTACATAAAGTATTAACCGAGCATGGCGTAGATAAAAATATTGTTAGCGTTATTCCTGATACCAGTCGCGGCGTTATTGAAGAGCTATTAAAACAAAGTGAAACCATTGATTTAGTTATCCCTCGTGGTGGTGAAGGCTTAATTCGTTATGTTACTGAAAATAGCCGCATTCCAGTTATCCAGCACTTTAAAGGGGTTTGTCATTTATTTATTGATAAATTCGCTGATTTAAACAAAGCGGTTAATATCTTGGTTAATGGTAAAACCCAACGACCAAGTGCCTGTAACGCACTAGAAACTGTTTTGGTACATAGTGATATCGCCGAGCAGTTTTTACCGATAGCAGCTAAGGCTCTCGCCAATGCTGCCAATGTGAAAGTACATGCGTGTGAAAATAGCCTAAGTTATTTTGATAGCGCAGAAAAAGCAACCAACGATGACTATCATGCTGAGTATTTAGCACAAGAAATTGCTGTTAAAGTTATTGCCAGCTATGATGATGCGGTTGCGCACATTAATGAGTTTACTTCGGATCATACCGAAGTTATTGTCACGCAAGATACGTCGCGCTCACAACGCTTTATTCGTCAAATCAACTCTTCGGTAGTGATGATCAATGCCTCGTCAAGGTTCTCCGACGGAAACCAGTTAGGTCTTGGCTCAGAAATTGGTATTTCTACCAGTAAACTGCATGCGTACGGTCCTATGGGGCTTGAGTCATTAACCACTGAAAAATTTGTGGTCTATGGTGACGGGCAAATTAGAGCGTAATACTCTACCTGCTATTTATTAAGCTTGTTGTACAGGTAATTAATTGTTAATTACCTGCTAATCAAAGCTTAGATTTAATAATAAACCTAATGCAGCCTTCTTGTTGCATTAGGTTTTTGTTTTATCTTCGACAGTGCTAATCGTTTTGGCCATGCCCCTTGATGCTGTTTTAAACAGGCTTCTTCGCTATCAAGGTGTATTTGTTGTTTGGCTTTTTTCACCACAACGCCCGCCTTCAATAATTGTTTCACAACCTCATTACGTAATAACGTGTCCTGCCCTTGTTGCTTTACCGCTTCAATATCAGCTTCTGTTTCAAAAACACAAGTAATCACTAAACTGGCAGGAAAGTTGGTGTAACTTGCTCTATGTGTTAACCAAGTAAACCCTGGAATAACCGACAATAATGACTCACAAGCCAGGGTTAGTGCCTGACAAATGTTATGATCAATTTTTTGGCTCGTTTTATTCAATTTCATCTTAATCGCTACCTTTAAACCCTCGCATTCCTGCTATCATTTTTTAATACCATTATTATTATGCTAAGCCCCTACTTTAACCTATTGCGCCCCTTGTACCTAAGACATTATCTCAGTATGCTATGCGGCCATTTTTAATCACGACAATACCCAACAGGTATAAAAGGTAGTCAATGATAGGTTTTGATTACGGCACATCTAATTGCAGTGTTGCTGTTATGAATAATGGTCAACCCGCCATAGTGCCTCTTTTGAAAAATAACACAATAGCGTCTAATTTATACGCCCCCGATCGTGACGTGATTGTGCACTGGTTAGCGCAACAATTAACAGGTGAGCAACAGCGTAGTTTTCAAACTCAACGTCAAGTGCAGTTACAAAAAAGCCAAAGAGCCCTACGAGAGCTAGCTTTTGATGGTATTGATAGTAACTTAGTTTTCGGTACACCAGCACTTGAGAAATACTTAGAAGACCCTGAAGAAGGCTATTATATAAAATCACCGAAATCCTTCCTTGGAGCCAGTGGTCTAGCCCCCGCACAAATACAGTTATTTGAAGATATTGTTGCCGCCATGATGAGCAATGTTAAACGCTTAACAGAAGCCACCTTAGGCCGAGAAGTTACCCAAACCGTTATTGGTCGACCAATAAACTTTCAAGGTTTACATGGTCAAGAGAGCAACCAACAGGCAATTACAGTACTTACGAATGCGGCTAAACGCATAGGTTTTAAAGACGTTGAGTTTCAATTCGAACCGGTTGCTGCCGGCTTTGAGTTTGAAGCTAGCTTAAGTAAAGAAACTCGAGTTTTAGTGGTTGATATTGGCGGCGGTACCAGCGACTGCTCTATGTTATTAATGGGGCCTGAATTAAGCAACACTAATGACCGTGCCAAGCACTTACTTGCTCATAGTGGTGTGCGTATTGCGGGTAATGATTTTGATATTCAACTCGCTTTACAAGGCATTATGCCTAGCTTAGGTATGAACAGTTTACTAAAAACAGGTAAGCCTATACCTAGCAGCAGCTTTTACCAGGCATTAGCCATTAATAACATTAATGAGCAAACAGCATTTTATAGTGCTCAACATAGGCGCGAATTAGTGCAGTTATCGCGCGATGCAAAAGAAACCGCTATCGTTGAGCGCTTAATAACCGTGCATGATCACAAACTCAGTTACCAATTAGTAAACGCAGCAGAGCAAGCTAAAATAGCTTTATCAGAGCAAGCAAAACACACAATTAATTTAGATGATATTCGCAATGGTTTAAGTGCTGAGGTTAACAAAGAAACCTTGCGCTTTGCCAACAAACGCACCTTGGCAAGCATTGGTGATTTAATGCAAGCGGCGGTCAAACAAGCACAATGCCAACCTGAGGTGATATTTGTTACGGGCGGCACCGCTAAGTCACCCGTGTTAAGTGAGTTTATTCAACAACAAATACCTAATGTTCCTGTTGTTGTGGGTGATCACTTTGGCAGTGTAACGTCGGGCTTAGCACGTTGGGCAGAAAAAATTTATCAATAAACAGTTGGCACGCCCCAGCTTTTTATCAAAGTAACAGCAAGTTAAAAAAGGTAAACACTTCGTTTTAACTTGCACTACGCACTGTGCTTATCGTGCTTTTACCAGCATAATATTACCCGTTATAGCAACAATTTCACAACGACCTTTATCATTGATCTGTGGTGCGCGCTCGTCAAACAAACGTGCTTGCCAATTAATCCCCGAATAACGAATAGTACCACTTGTCGTAGAAATGTTCGCACTGGCGAACACTTCCAAGCCAACCATATCACTTGCGGTATCTTTCTTACTTGTTGAGTTTTGAAATTGCCTTAATGGCTTCCATAAAGCTAACGTAATTAACCCCGACAATAACCCTACCGTTAACATTTCACTTTGCCAGCCACTCACCAGCCCTAAACTCACAAAAATCCCTGTACCTAAACTGGCAAGGGCAAAAAATAATAACGGCCCACTTAGCCCCATAATACTGAGTTCAATGACAAGGCTGATACCCGCAATTAAAAACCATAACTGCGCAGAGTTTTCTATAAAGTATTCCATCATACGCCTACCTAGTGCCTTTATTTTTATCTATAAATAGCCAAGCTACCTCAAGGTGCTTGGTCTAGATGTTAGCTTGGTATCTTCAAACTACTTGAAACAGCAATC
Organism: Colwellia sp. F1; assembly: GCF_056238625.1. Lineage (NCBI taxonomy): Bacteria > Pseudomonadati > Pseudomonadota > Gammaproteobacteria > Alteromonadales > Colwelliaceae > Colwellia > Colwellia sp. F1. The sequence continues at coordinate 45,508 of NZ_JBWDLI010000011.1, read as the reverse complement.
GCTTGAGCAACGGTATTAGCAATATTATCGCCTGTTTTACCATCGGTTAAAACTACAGTGCTTTCATGGGCAATCGCTTGGTGCGCGGTAATTGCTTCTTTCGCCAATGTTAACGTTACAGCTGCTTGGCCTTGCTCAGTATCAGCTACATTACCGATTACCGCTAATGCACTAGCGTCGGCCTCTGCCACCAAGCGAATAGCCTCAGCTTTACCCGCAGCCATCAGCACTTGTGACTCTTTCGATGCTTCTGCAGCTAATACTTGCTCTGCTTTGGCAGCTTCAGCGTCTAATACTCTGGCTTGTTTATTACCTTCAGCTTCGGTAATTGCTGCCGTTTTTACTCCTTGCGCCGTTAGTATTACCGAACGTTTTTCACGTTCTGCGGTCATTTGTTTTTCCATATCTTCGCGAATGGTTTGCGGTGGTGTAATATCTTTAATTTCGTAGCGAGTAACCATGACCCCCCAAGGCGCTGTTGCTTCTGTCATCGCAATTAAAATTTGCGCATTAATCGCATCGCGATTTTGAAAACACTCATCCAATTCCATTGAGCCAATTGCATTTCGCATTGTTGTCATCGCCAATTGCGTCACTGAAAGTTTATAATCCGTAATGTTATTCGTTGCCGCCGCTGCATCCGTCACTTTCATAAACAGAATGCCGTCTATGTCTAGGGTGATATTATCTTTGGTTATTGCGGGTTGAGAGGTGATTTCTAGTGATTGTTCTTTCAGGTTACGATCAGCCGCAACCGTTTGTATAAAGGGAATAATAAAACTTAAGCCAGCAGGCAGTGTTTTACTGTATTTACCTAAGGTATAAATAACATAACCACGGTTTTGTGGCACAAAATATATGCCTTTTTTTAAGGTGTATAAAATAACAATAGTAAGCCATAAAGCAGGGCTAGTGATAAAACCTTCAACAATATTTTCCATCAGTGAACTTTCCTTAATTTAGTCTTATTTACAATCATAAGGTAATTAAGGGGTAGCGCAAGTATTAAGTTGTACCCTCTTAGAAAGTAAGCCAAAATAATACCTATATTTTTCTTGTTAGCCCGCTATCCGCTCATGCATTTTTATTATATCAGCCCCTCCCAGGGTAACATTGAACTTAACCTAACCGCGGGTTTTGCCATCAAAGCAGGGAAGAAGATAAATATTCGCGCAAAAACTTTATTGGTATTGAGACATCTGATAAACCATAAAGATCAAATTGTCACCAAACAATCGCTACTAAAAGACATTTGGTATGATGTCATAGTACAAGAACAAGTATTGGTTCAATCAATTAAAGAAATACGTGACTTATTAGGAAGTAACGTAGTAAAAACTTACCCACGTCAGGGCTACCAATGGGTTGCAGAGTTAGTTGTTATACCAAGCAAACCACGAACTCAAATACTCTCTAAAAAATGGCTTTATGGCGTCAGATTTTTAATCCTATTGTTACTGCTAAGCGCCTTTTTATTTTATACAGATACGTTTGATACACATAAAGAACATAAAGGTAGCTTTAGCGTTACTTTTTTACCCGTAGAAAATGCAATGCCTGATGATATTCATGATTGGATACCCTTAACAGGAAGAGATTATTTAAGCCAACGTTTACAACAGCAAAGCCAGTTACACGTGGTAAGTAAACAAACATTGCTCAACTTATTTGATACAGAAAAAATTAACACTATCACCAAAACACAACAGATTGTCGCTTTACGTGAGAAGTTAAAGACAGATCTCATCGTGCAAACCCGTTTATTAGGTTTTCCACAAGACTTTCAATTGCATTACACTTTATACCTCCCACACAATATTGAGCGCGGCATTGAGTTTGCTAACTCGGCCGAAAAAGCATTTGAACAATTAGTTGAAAAAATAGCGCAACGTTTTAGCCAGTTTACGCCAAACAAAGTGCAAACTTACCAAAATGATTTTAGTAGTGAAGCTTTCGCACGTGGTATAGATTTTTATTTACAACGCAATTATGAACAAGCCATTATATTTTTCAACTCTGCGCTAAGTAGTAATGGCTCTTTACTTGTGGCGCGTCGCTACTTGGCTGCGAGTTATATTAATCATGGTGATATTGAGCCAGGCATCAACCTGATGAAGACTAACATTAAGCAAGCACAAGATAAAAATGCTCACCGTGAAGAAATTCGAAGTAACTTAATGATTGGCGTATTATTACTGAATAGACAACAAGGTGGTCAAACGAATAGCAGCAACCTAGCCGAAGCAGAATATTATATCCAACAAGCAAAAGGTTTAGCAGAGCGACATCAAGATAAGCTTTTTATTGCTTATACCCATGAAGAACTCGCTAAAGTAAAGCGCTTGCAGCAACAATATTCACAGGCAATTTTGCTCTTAAATGTCGCCCTAAAAAAACACCAAGAATTCCGTGGGAGTTATGGGCAAACGAATACATTAATAGAATTAGCCCGTGTTGCCAGCGCCCAAAATAACAAACAACTAGCTGACAATTATTTTGCGCAAGCAACCGCTATTGCTAACAAAAATGGCGTCGCTACCAATAAAATTAATATCTTGCTTGCCAAAGCAACACTACAGCAAAAATACGGACACAAAGAGCAGGTAAATAAAAGCGTGCAACAAGCAAATGAAATAGCCATACAAGCGAATAACAAGGCGCTAAAGGCCAAAGTAGCCGCATGGCTTATGAATAATGGTAGCTATGAAATTAACTAACTGAGACTCAGTTTAATCATTTTTTATTACAATTTTCCGCTATTCACCAAGTGAGATAACGCTAAATTATCTTCTGCTGAGTCTCTCACTTGATGAATATCACTGAGATAGCACAATACTTTAATTGCTCTTACAACCCGCAATAGCTATCAAGCTTAGGTTGCCAATGTGGCACCGTATCTTTTTGCTTAATATGGCTAGCGCGCAGCTTACTCACCTCTTTTAAGACCTGCTCCTGCGCTAACGATTTATTGGCATTAAAATAGACCCAATCGACCTCTTGATGATATTGACGTGGCTCAGTACTATCAAGTACAGCTTCAGGGATAAACCAGAGATTAAAATTCAACGACATCGCCACTTCAGGGTAAACATCACTACCATGTTGCGAAAACAAATGGCCATTAATATAGTACTTTATTTTATTATCAAACACTTGCAATACAAGCGTATTCCAACCTTGTAAACTTTTCACATAGGTATCAAAGGCATTCACTTTTGTCCACGGCTCTAATTGGAATGTTTCCCAAGAAGTAGAAAAGAGTACATTTTCTTTTTCGCCCCAACCACCATTTGCTAAATATTCAAAATCCATTTCGCTATAGTTTTTATCCATAGGAGACTCGAGTGGGCTAATAGTATAGAAGGTTTCTACTATACCGTCGCCATCAGGGCCAAAGTCTGGTTGGTCATTAAAATAAACGCGAGCAGCATAAGTACCTTCCAAATACTTACGTTGATGACAAATTTGTGTGTGACGCGTATTTTCAGCACTGCCATCTGTTTTAGATGTTAACCGCATTACCGTATTACTAGAATTACTTTGATCAACATGAAAACTAATGCCCTCAGACCACCAAGTGGCGTTTTTAATACCAGGGTGGCCGGCCTGAGTGCGCGGCACCCAACCATTTTTTTGTGCATCTGCGAGTGTTTTATAGCTAAAGTCATCAAACATAACTTGATCAGACGCCATAGCGAAAACAGGGGTTGTCAATAAAAGTGCACTGCTTATCACTAAGCGATGCAAGGTACTTTGAACTGTCATTATTATTTAATTCCTTAAGGGTTAATGGTAATTAACTGCGCTTAAACTCACCATTGTTTATGGTGGTTTTGATACGCTAAACCACTAAAACAGCCCCCCGCATCGATTACTAATTAAATAATATGAAAAATGCGTTTTTTACAAATTAAATTTTATTAAAGCCTGTAAGATTGTTACTTACAGGCTAATTACTGCCATAGATTAGACTACTTAACTTATTGAAAATAAGCTGCTGCACTAGCAAAAACGGTCATCACTAATACCATAATTTTTAAAGTCCTTGCTTTCACCTCTACGGCAAATTTAACAGCCACTTGCGCACCAGCAATACTGCCCACACCCAGTAATAAACCAGGCAACCAAGCAACCTGGTCTCTAAAAATAAAAACCACCAAAGAAATGCCGGTAAAAATAACGGTTGCCACAACTTTCATGGCATTGGCACGTAATAAATCATAGTTTAATACCCCCACAAACGCGGCAATTAAGACAAAGCCAACCCCTGCTTGGATAAAACCACCATAAAAACCTGCGCCAAAAGTTGCTAACAGTGTTAACGTGCTGTCGTAACAGCTTTTTCTTTTGCTGCTATCCTCGGGTTTAGTGTCACTTTTAAAAATCACCCATAAAGACACCACAATCATGGTGCCAAGCAATAAAGGCTTAAGTAATTCAACACTAAGGTATGACGCGGTTACCGCGCCCGCCAACCCGCCAGCGAGTAACGGTACAAAGCTATCTTTAACGGCAGCAGCGTCAACCTTGCCATGGCCATGAAAACCACGTGCTGCGGTTAGCGACTGCATTAACACACTGACTCTATTAGTGGCATTAGCAACATCTGCAGGTAAACCTGTCATCATCAGTGCTGGCAGCGACAAGTTAGATCCCCCACCTGCAAACGTGTTAATGACACCTGCCAGTACCCCGATAACAATGAGAATAACGACCTGAGAAAAATCAACGGTATTAAGCATGATTTGTTCTCATTACTCGCTGATGTAGTTACAACAATAATCAATAATGGTTTTAGCTTTTATTTCAAACTCGCTATTGGCAGGCACATAAAAAGATTCTCCACCTTTAATGTTTTGCCACTCGCTACTGCCTGGTAATAATATTTCACAATCACCTGCGGTGATTTCCATTAATTCTTTTTCAGCGGTAGCAAATTTATAGTCTCCTGGCATCATAATGCCTAATGTTTTAAAGCTACCGTCAGCAAAGGTGATTTTTCGGCTAGTGACTTTACCGTCAAAATACACATTAGCGGCTTTGGTTATGGTGATATTGGTAAATTCTGTCATTTTGTATCCTATCAAGTTGAGGGTTATCTCATTTTAGTATTATGCTTTCATACAGTATTTACATACTGTGTCTTAGCGTTTCGCTAGTAATAAAAAACGGCATTAACTTATTAAAAATTAAATGCCGTTTCTAATTATTCAACCTATTAAAAGGCATAGTTTATTTAAAGGCAATCGCGTTTTGTTTTCTTTCTCGTTGTCAGTGCAAACAAGTTCCCGCTTACAATCACAACGTTTAATGCCGTTTGCCTAACTTAATACAAATTAGTTCGCTTCAACGATTTTTTTCATATCAGTCATGTAGCCACGTAATTCCTTACCAATTAATTCAACACCATGGCTGCGAATGGCTTCGTTCACTTCAATTAAGCGTACGTTATCTACGCCGTTTGATGGCTCAGTAATACCGCCACCTAACTCTTCTAGCGTTAACTTACTAGTAAACTCAGCTAATAAAGGTACTGCTGCATGAGTAAATAAATAGTTACCGTATTCTGCTGTATCTGAAATTACTACGTTCATTTCGTATAGTTTGTTACGTGCAATACAGTTGGCAATTAATGGTGTTTCATGTAAAGACTCGTAGTACGCAGACTCTTCAATAATACCCGCTTCAACCATTGCTTCAAACGCTAGCTCAACACCGGCTTTGATCATTGCAACCACAAAGATACCTTTGTCGTAATATTCTTGTTCTGTGATTTCTGTATCACAATCAGGGGCTAACTCAAACGAAGTGTCTGCGGTTTCTGCACGCCATTTCAATAAGTTGGCATCGTCATTTGCCCAGTCAGCCATCATAGTTTCTGAGAAACGACCTTCAATGATGTCATCCATGTGCTTTTCAAATAATGGGCGTAAAATAACTTTTAATTCTTCAGACATATCAAACGCTTTAATTTTAGCTGGGTTTGATAATCGGTCCATCATGTTAGTGATACCACCGTGTTTTAAACCTTCTGTTGTCGTTTCTAAGCCGTATTGTAGTAATTTACGTGCGTAGCCTGCGTCAACACCTTGCTCTACTAATTGCTTATGACCTAAAACAGCTGCAGTTTGCAACATGCCACACAAAATAGTTTGCTCACCCATTAAGTCTGACTTAACTTCAGCAATAAACGAAGACTCAAGTACACCTGCTCTGTCACCACCTGTAGCACTTGCGTATGCTTTAGCAATAGCTAAGCCATTACCCTGTGGGTCATTTTCTGGGTGAACAGCAATAAGCGTTGGTACACCAAAACCACGTTTGTATTCTTCACGCACTTCCGTACCTGGACATTTTGGCGCAACCATTACCACAGTAATGTCTGGACGAATTTGCATGCCTTCTTCAACAATATTAAAACCGTGTGAGTAAGCTAAGGTAGAGCCTTGCTTCATGTATGGCATAACAGCAGTTACTGCAGAAGTATGTTGTTTGTCAGGCGTTAAGTTTAGTACTAAATCAGCTTGTGGAATTAATTCCTCGTAAGTACCCACAGTAAAACCGTTTTCAGTAGCCCACTGCCAAGACTGACGCTTTGAAGCAATCGCGGCATCACGTAAAGCATAAGATATATTTAAACCAGAATCACGCATGTTTAAACCTTGGTTTAAACCTTGTGCACCACAACCAACAATAACAATGTTCCAATCTTTAATGAAGTTACACCCATCACTAAATTCTTCACGGTTCATAAAACGACACTTGCCTAATTGGGCAAGTTTTTCACGTAAGCTTAAGGTATTAAAATAGTTGCTCATGATCTTTCCTATAAATATTGCTAAATGAAGTACAAACTACCAAGCATTATCTGCATCAGTAATTATTAAGTTGCCTAAAGCATAACCTAAAAGCGCTGTTGCACAAAATGATATATTTGCATCTATATGTTTCATTTTGTGCAACAAAGGCTGTATATTAATACTACTTTATAAATTTTTTAAGGGTAAAGATGGAACAAAAAGCATTAGCCATGTTTGTGCACTTAAGCCAAACATTACATTTTGGTAAAACAGCGTTAGCCTTTCATGTTAGCCCTTCAACATTAAGCCGGGTGATTCAGCGCTTAGAGCAAGAGGTTAATAGCGACTTACTCCATCGAGATAACCGCAGCGTGGCGCTAACCGCTGCAGGAAAAAAGTTTAAACAGTATGCCGAGCAACAATTGGAGCAATGGCAATCTTTTAAAGATTCTTTAGATGAAAAAAAGACACTGTTAACGGGCAAGCTGCATATTTACTGTTCAGTAACTGCTGCCTATAGCCATTTGCCACCACTACTTGAGCGTTTTCGTAACCAACACCCCTTAGTTGAAATTATGCTAACCACAGGCGATGCTGCCGACGGGGTAGAGTTAGTACAAAATAAAGCTGTTGATTTTGCCATAGCCGCCTACCCTGACAACTTACCCCGCAGTGTTTATTTTCACCACCTTGCGACTATTCCTTTGGCAGTTATTGCACCTACGATGCAATGTCGTGTCTTGCAACTGTTGAAGATTGGCCAGCAACAAAACACCACAATAATGTGGTCTGAGGTACCCATTATTCTGCCTGAGCACGGTGCTGCGCGTAAGCGCTTTGAGTATTGGTATCGAAAAAAACAACAAGGTAAGGCTAATATATACGCCACGGTTTCAGGCCATGAGGCTTTAGTGAGCATGGTGGCACTCGGTTGCGGGGTAGGCATAGTGCCTAAAGTAGTCGTTGAAAATAGCCCGATAAAAGAGCGGGTGCAATACCTAGCCGATGTCGGTGAAATAGAGCCATTTGACCTAGGCGTATGTTGCTTAAACCAAACACGAAGTCAACCGCTGATAAAAGCGTTTTTCTCTTCCATTAGTTAGCTTGCGCTTAACTTAACGCAACGGTGGCAAGTGCGCCACAAGAAGCAAAAAATTAACTACACAGCTACCGAGTTGGTTAAATGGCGTAACAGTCTATCCATTGCTCTGTACGACAATGCTTCTGTAATGTGCTCATGGTTGATCTTATCCTCGCCTTCCATATCTGCTAGCGTACGCGCTATTTTTAAAATTTTATGATGCGCACGCGTTGAAAGCCCTAGCTTCTCAACGGCCACTTCAAGAAACTCATTATCAGATGCTGGCAACTGACAAAAACGCTTCAATTCACTCGTGCCAAGGTGTGCGTTGGCTTTACCCTGGCGTGCTAATTGTTTTTCTCGACACGCCTGCACGCGCTGTTGCACAACAACACTGCCTTCGTTCATCTCTGTGTCACCTGCCCAAGTACCGCGAGGCAAACGTGCTACCTCTATTTGAATATCTATGCGATCTAAAAAAGGCCCTGATAGGCGGTTCAAATAACGCAACACTTGCTCCGGCGTGCTACGGTTGTCATTATAAAAACCAGTTGGGCTGGGGTTCATGGCAGCAATAAGTTGAAAGCGCGCAGGAAAACTTTGTTTGTGCATAGCGCGCGAGATAGTCACCTCGCCTGACTCCATAGGTTCGCGCAAGACATCAAGCACTTTACGCTCAAATTCAGGTAGTTCATCAAGAAACAATACGCCATTGTGTGCTAACGAAATTTCACCGGGTTGTGGCTGCCCACCACCACCAACCAAGGCAGCCGACGAAGCGGTATGGTGGGGCGCACGAAAGGGACGAGTTAACCACGACTTGGCACTAATGCGTTGATTACTTATTGATTGAATAGCAGCAACTTCTAATGCCTCATGTTCAGTCATTCTAGGCAAAATACCGGCTAACCTACTCGCCAGCATGGTTTTTCCTGTGCCGGGTGGGCCAATAAAAAGTAAATTGTGGTTACCAGACGCTGCAATTTCTAATGCACGCTTAGCGAGGGGTTGACCAATAACATCACTAATATCTAGTGTATTAATATCACTAAATTGCTCAAGTGCTTTTTCTTCCACTAAAGGTAACACCACTTGTCGAGCAAAATGAGGATAAAGCTGATTTAAGTGGTCAACAGCATGAATTTTAGCTTCTTTAACCCAGCTTGCTTGCTCACTGTTTTGCCTAGGAATAATTAAAGTTCTTTTACTTTCACAACACGACATCGCCATAGGGATCTCACCTATTATAGCCCTTAACTCACCTGACAAGGCTAATTCGCCGGCAAATTCATATTGCGCCAAGTCAACTTGCGGTATTTGCTCAGACGCAGCCAAAATGCCCACAGCAATGGGTAAATCAAAGCGCCCCCCTTCTTTGGGTAAGTCGGCTGGTGCAAGATTAATCGTGATTCTTTTTGCGGGGAACTCATAGCCGCAGTTAATGATGGCGCTACGCACCCTGTCTTTTGACTCTTTAACAGAGGTTTCGGGCAAACCAACAATATGAAAAGCCGGTAAGCCATTGGCAAGGTGTACTTCAACGGTAACCAGAGGTGACTCTAAACCAACGCGGGCTCGACTAAAAACACAAGCAAGTGACATAATAATTCCTTTTATTTAATACTTTTATACTCTAGTGTAGGCGGGTATTTATTATAATACCATTAAGTCCATTACGTTATCTCCCACAGAGGAAAACTGAAAGCCTGAGCGGCACAGCTTGGTCATGCCAAACCAAGCCTCATTACTTATTGAACGCGACAACAGTATTTTAGCAAAAAACTAGGAAAAAGCTTGCCTCAAGTATGCGAGCTATGGTACTAATTAGTGTATAGAAACTGTGCATAGAAATTTGTAATAAAAATTCATAATAAATACATAAATCGTCAGTCTTTAACTAAATTATCTTTATATTTCACTTAAAAAAAAGTACACTTAACCTTAATGCAACTCTTTAACTTAATTATTATCAATGTACTCGTCGTGGTGATTAAATCATCTCGGGGGTTTTCGTTGAGCTAAAGAAAGGCAAACAGAAATATAAACCCTCGCTTCGCAAGAATCGAGGGTTTTGTGTTTCTAGGGAAAAATTTAAAAACATTAAACAACTTTGGAACTATCATGACTGACAGCAAACCGTTAACTGGCGGCGGATTACTATTTAACGTACTAGAACAACACGGCGTAAGCCATGTTTTTGGCTACCCTGGCGGCGCTATCATGCCTATTTATGATGCTTTATACGACAGCAATGTTCAGCATTTTCTTTGCCGACACGAGCAAGGCGCGGCATTTTCTGCAGTAGGTTACGCACGCGCTTCAGGTAAAATCGGTGTTTGTATGGCAACCTCTGGCCCAGGCGCAACTAACCTAATCACCGGTCTTGCTGACGCCCTTGCTGACTCCATTCCCTTGATTGCCATTACAGGTCAAGTACCTACAGCAGCCATGGGTAGCGACGCTTTTCAAGAAACTGATATTTTTGGTTTATCATTAGCCTGTACTAAGCACTCATTCCAAGTTGCCCATGTAGATGAATTAGAAAAAGTATTACATCAAGCTTTTGAAATTGCCTTAGAAGGCAGACAAGGGCCAGTACTTGTCGACATACCAAAAGATGTGCAAATGGCTGCCGTAGTACAAAACTTTACCGTAAGTGCACCGCTTAAAAATAAAGTAGAATTACCACTTGCAGATATTAGTAAAGCGCTTGATTTACTTAAAAATGCCAAACAACCCATTTTATATGTGGGTGGCGGTGTAGGTATGGCGAATGCCATTGACGAAGTCAGAGCCTTTGCTAGCGAAACAGGTATGCCCGCTGTGTCCACGCTAAAAGGCTTAGGCGCATTAGATACTACCAGCGAAAACTATATAGGCATGTTAGGTATGCACGGCACTAAAGCCGCCAACTTAGCTGTGCATGACTGTGACTTACTTATTGCTGTTGGTGCTCGTTTTGATGACAGGGTTACCGGCAAGCTAGATCAGTTTGCACCTGAAGCAAAAGTTATTCATTTTGATATTGATACTGCCGAAATTAATAAACGCAGAGCAGCAGATGCGCCTATATTAGGTGATTTAAAAGCAAACCTGCCCTTGTTGACTATGCCACTGAACATTGAAAAGTGGCAAGCAAAAGTTCAGCAAATGAAAATAGATTGCGCTTGGCGTTACGACCACCCTGGTGAGAATATTTTTGCCCCTGCAGTATTGAAAGAAATCAGTGATTTAATGCCGAAAAACACCTGTGTAACAACGGACGTTGGCCAACACCAAATGTGGGCAGCTCAGCACATGGAATTTGACGATCCCTGTAATTTCTTAACCAGTGGCAGCATGGGGACTATGGGCTTTGGTTTACCCGCGGCCATAGGTGCGCAAATTAGTCGCCCACACGACACCGTGATAACCGTGTCTGGTGATGGCTCAATCATGATGAATATACAAGAATTAGCGACCATTAAGCGCTACCAAATTCCGGTAAAAATTCTACTTATCGACAATGCAAAATTAGGCATGGTCCGCCAATGGCAAGACCTCTTTTTTGAAGGTCGATTAAGTGAAACCGATTTAGCTGACAACCCTGATTTTTGCATGCTATCTAATGCTTTTGATATTAAAGCTAAACAAATAACACGTAAAAGTGAAGTCACCGAGGCTATCAACGAAATGCTAGATCACGACGGTCCTTACTTTTTACAAGTAAAAATTGACGCCCAAGATAATGTATGGCCTTTGGTACCACCAAATAGTGCTAACAATGAGATGATGGAGAGCACTTAATATGAGTACCTTACCCTTGAATGATTACACATTAATTATCATGACCGACGATAAACAGGTTGTTCTTGAACGTATTTTACAAGTTACCCGTTACCGTGGTTTTTTAATAGATGGCATTACAGCCAGTGTTAATAACACCAATAATATCGCGACTATTGAACTATTAGTCAGTAGTGATCGCCCTATTACACTTTTAGTTGATCAAATTAATAAACTGGTCGACATCAAGAGTGTCAAGGTAGACAATAACGCATCGCAGCTAGCTGACGATGCAAAAGCATAGTGCACCATATAAATTAATTGTTTAACGGGCTTTATTTCAATAAAAATAAAGCCAGTGTAAATGAAGTCACAGACAACATAGGAAAGATAATGGCGAAAGTAAATGCAGATCTAATTTGGTTCAACGGTGAACTCATGCCGTGGAAAAATGCCACCGTTCATGTAATGAGTCACGCTTTGCATTATGGCTCATCTGTCTTTGAAGGTATTCGCGCATACGATACTCACCAAGGTACATGTATTTTTCGTTTAAAAGAGCACATAGAACGTTTATTTGATTCTGCTAAAATTTACCGCATGAATATTCCTTATACGGTAGAAGAAGTAATGCAAGCCTGTAAAGATTCAGTAAAAGATAACGATTTAAAAGCGGCTTACTTACGCCCTTTAGCCTTTTTAGGTGATGTAGGTATGGGATTACGCCCACCAACTGATGCTACCGCTGATTTAATGATTGCTGCGTTTAGCTGGGAAGCCTATTTAGGGGCCGATGCGATTGAAAATGGCGTAGACGTTGGTGTTTCAACCTGGAACAGGTTAGCACCTAACACTATGCCAACAGCAGCTAAGGCCGGTGGTAACTACCTTTCTTCACAGTTAATTTCAATGGAAGCAGGTCGCCATGGTTACACTGAAGGTATTGCACTAGACGTGAATAACCAAGTGAGTGAAGGCGCTGGCCAAAACCTATTTTTAGTGCGTAATGGTATTATCTTTACCCCACCAGGAACCGCATCAATTTTACAAGGGTTAACCCGTGATACTGTTTTTGTACTCGCGAAACAATTAGGTTATGAAGTACGTGAAGAAACCATTGCTCGTGAAGGCTTATACCTAGCAGACGAGTTTTTTATGACCGGCACAGCCACTGAAGTTGTCCCAGTAAAATCTGTTGATGGTATTCCCGTAGGTACAGGCTCACGCGGCCCTGTTACCAAAGCAATTCAAGATGCTTTTTTTGGTATTTTCAATGGTACTACTGAAATACCAGACAACTGGTTAGATCCAGTAAAATAGACGCCTCCTTAACATTTCAGCAACGCTAAAAGTGCTTACTGGCTTAGGCCAGCATAGCGCTTTCGCTTTGCTGAAAAGGCAAAACATAAAGCTGTGACTACTGATATCAAAACAAAGTTATATTTTGAAAGCCTACACCTTACAATGCTGCCCAATGCACACTAACTGAATTGGCTGTCAAAATACAATTTTTCATACTTTTCAAACGGAATACAACACCATGCCTAAATTAAGATCCGCAACTTCTACTCAAGGCCGTAATATGGCCGGTGCTCGAGCCCTATGGCGTGCAACTGGCATGACCGATGGCGACTTTGGCAAACCCATTATTGCCGTTGTCAACTCATTTACCCAGTTTGTACCAGGCCATGTTCACTTAAAAGATATGGGGCAATTAGTCGCAGGCGCCATTGAAGAAGCCGGCGGTGTTGCGAAAGAATTTAACACCATTGCTGTCGATGACGGTATCGCCATGGGCCACTCAGGCATGCTTTACAGCCTACCCTCTCGTGATTTAATTGCCGACTCTGTCGAGTATATGGTTAACGCACATTGCGCCGATGCCATGGTGTGTATTTCTAACTGTGACAAAATCACCCCAGGCATGATGATGGCAGCAATGCGCCTTAACATCCCTGTTATTTTTGTTTCAGGTGGTCCAATGGAAGCCGGTAAAACAACGCTTTCAGATCAAATTATTAAACTCGACTTAGTCGACGCTATGCTGCAAGGCGCTGATCCTGAGGTGAGTAATGAACAAAGTGATGAGGTAGAGCGCTCTGCTTGCCCTACTTGTGGCTCATGCTCAGGTATGTTTACTGCCAACTCAATGAACTGCTTAGCAGAAGCATTAGGCTTAGCATTACCGGGCAATGGCTCTATGCTAGCAACACATGCAGACCGAAAAAATATATTTTTAAATGCTGGTAAACAAATTGTTGAATTAACCAAGCGTTATTACCAAGACAACGACGACAGTGCATTACCACGCAACATCGCGAATAAAGCTTCATTCTCTAATGCCATGTGTTTAGATATTGCTATGGGCGGCTCAACGAATACTATTTTACATTTACTTGCTATCGCACAAGAAGCGGAAATTGATTACACCATGGAAGACATGGATCAATTATCACGTGTGGTACCACAACTTTGTAAAGTAGCGCCATCAACACCTGAATACCACATGGAAGATGTTCATCGTGCAGGTGGTGTGATTGCCATTTTAGGTGAACTAGCCCGTGCTAAGTTACTCACTACCGATGTACCCAACGTATTAGGTAGTACTTTAGCTGACGTAATTGCCAAATACGACATTACCGTAACTGATGACGAAGAGGTTAAAAAATTCTACCGCGCTGGCCCTGCGGGTATTCGCACCACCAAAGCTTTTAGTCAAGATTGCCGCTGGGATACGTTAGACGATGACAGAGCCAACGGTTGTATTCGTAGTATTGATAATGCTTTTTCAACTGAAGGTGGTTTAGCCGTTTTATCTGGTAATATTGCTGTTGATGGCTGTGTCGTAAAAACTGCTGGCGTTGATGATGAAAACTTAACCTTTACCGGCCCAGCCCATATTTTTGAAAGCCAAGATGCGGCAGTAGCCGGTATTTTAGCGAAGGATGTCGTGGCTGGTGAAGTAGTTGTTATTCGCTATGAAGGGCCTAAAGGCGGGCCTGGCATGCAAGAAATGCTTTACCCCACCACTTACTTAAAATCTATGGGGCTAGGTAAGGCCTGTGCATTATTAACTGATGGTCGTTTCTCAGGTGGTACTTCAGGCTTATCCATTGGCCATGTTTCACCAGAAGCAGCTGATGGCGGCACTATTGCACTTATTGAGCAAGGCGATATTATTCATATTGATATCCCTACACGTAAAATTACCTTACAAGTCAGCGATGAAGTCATAGCACAGCGTAAAGCAGCGATGTTAGCTAAAGGTAAAGACGCATGGAAGCCTAAAGACAGAGTTCGCCCAATTAGCTACGCATTGAAAAACTACGCTATGCTGGCTACTAGCGCAGATAAAGGCGCAGTACGAAATAGAGCATTATTAGACGGTTTAGTAGAATAGTCGTTTTTCATGAAAAATACGCGCTCTATCATAGTAAAGCCACTAGCGCAGATAAAGGCGCAGTACGAAATAGCGCATTATTAGACGGTTTAGTAGAATAGTCGTTTTTCATGAAAAATACGCGCTCTATCATAGTAAAGCCAC
>NZ_JBWDLI010000011.1:0-30218 GCF_056238625.1 Colwellia sp. F1 | reverse complement strand
TTAGACGGTTTAGTAGAATAGTCGTTTTTCATGAAAAATACGCGCTCTATCATAGTAAAGCCACTAGCGCAGATAAAGGCGCAGTACGAAATAGCGCATTATTAGACGGTTTAGTAGAATAGTCGTTAAACCTTATTCGTCGCTTTCAAAAGAAAGCGACGTCAGCGGGATTTTAATCGCGCTTGTTTAAAGAAAGCCATTAGGTACCCTATGACAAAATCAAAGTTATTAACTGAACAAGCTGAACAACTCAACTATTTACGACGCATATTGCTGGCACCTATTTATGATGTAGCAGTAGAAACAGAGTTAACGCCTTTAACCAAATTATCTAGCCGTTTAAATAATCAAATTTATTTAAAGCGTGAAGATCAACAACCCGTGCATTCCTTCAAGCTGCGAGGTGCTTATAATAAATTATCCAATTTAAGTGAGGCTGAATGTATTCATGGTGTAATTGCTGCGTCTGCGGGTAACCACGCACAAGGCCTGGCATTAGCGGCAAGTAAATTGGGTATAAAAGCAACCATAGTGATGCCAAAAACGACCCCAGACATCAAAGTCGATAACGTTAGGCGTTTTGGCGGCGAAGTACGCCTTGTTGGCAATAGCTTTAATGAAGCACAACAAGCGTCAATTCAATATGCAAAAGACGAAAACAAAACCATTATTCATCCTTTTGATGATACTGACGTGATTGCAGGCCAAGGCACTGTCGCTAAAGAATTATTACAACAACTCCCTAATGCAGACGTAGTATTTATTCCGGTTGGCGGCGGCGGATTGCTCGCGGGCATGGCAGTATATTTAAAACAATTAAGCCCCAACACTAAAATTATTGGCGTTGAAGCCGAAGACTCAGCTTGTTTACAAGCCGCACTAAAAGCCGGTCAACCTGTTGACCTGACGCAAGTAGGTTTATTTGCCGACGGTGTTGCTGTAAAACGTATAGGTCAACGTACGTTTGAGCTAATACAGCGTTACTGTGATGACGTTATCACAGTGTCTACCGATGAAATTTGCGCCTCAATTAAAGACATTTTTGAACAAACACGTGTTATTGCTGAGCCTGCTGGCGCATTGTCTTTAGCCGGTTTACAAAAATATTGTGCAACAAGTAAAGGTGGCGAGTCATTAGCGGCGGTTTTATCTGGCGCTAATATGAATTTTCACACACTACGTTATGTTTCTGAGCGCTGCGAACTAGGCGAGAAAAAAGAAGCAATACTTGCGGTAACTATTCCCGAAGAAAAAGGCAGCTTTAAACGTTTTTGCCAAACCATAGGCAATAAAGCCATCACTGAATTTAATTACCGTTATGCTGGCGCATCACGTGCCAATATTTTTGTTGGCATTCGTTTAAGTGGTAGTGCGCAAGAGCGTCAACAACTGTTAAATGAATTAGCCAATGCTGACTACCAAGTAAACGACTTTACCGACAACGAGCTCGCAAAATTACATGTGCGCTACATGGTAGGTGGTAAAAACCAACTGGTAAATGTAAATGAGCGCCTATTTAGCTTTGAGTTCCCTGAACACCCAGGTGCATTAGAAAAGTTTCTAGACGCGGTCGGCGAAACGTTTAACATTACTTTATTTCATTATCGCAACCATGGCGCAGCATTTGGCCAAGTGCTCGCGGGCTTTGAAGTAAATACCACTACCGAAAATGCACTTATTGAACACCTCACCGCATTAGGTTATCAATATGAAGAGGCAACCGACAATCTCGCGTATCAAACCTTTTTAAATTAGTAATATTACTGGAATGGTCTCCTCCCAAACCAGCAGCAATCTGCCATGATTAACGTTGTGACACAGGATAAAAACGGGAGAAGACCCAAATGAAGATTACTTATAGATACTCAATTTAACCTTTGGTTTACGCTGTTTTTGGGCTTGAACCAAAGGACCAAGCTCTTCTATTGCCAATTGTAATGTTCGCGTTACCTCGGGTAATAATGCTACATGTTTTGAATGAAGGTAGTGGTACCCTTCTGTTCGATAAATTTCAACTTTATTATATTCGCTTACTTCTATATCACTAATCACTCCTAACTGCTCCTCGTAAATAACTAGCACATAGTTAAGACGACCTCTTGCAAGCATAATTCCTAAAGTATCTTGCCCTTTAATAGCATAGGTAGAAGCACGTTTATCCCTCATATAATTAGCCGACATAGAGTTTCCAGCTATCACACCTATAACATTATTTTTATCTTCTAAGACAGCCGGAGTACAGTCCACCTGCTTATGACAATAAAGCTGCAAAGTGCCTCGCGCTAACATAACAGGCACCCGTATTAGCTCAGGATAAATGTGTTCAATTTCTTTCTCTGCTATCATAATACCGTCTAAAAAGCCCGCATTTACCATAGCCCGTGCCCGAGCGGTTAAGATCCGTTCAAAGACAACATTATAACCCAGTTGGTTGTAGCTAAATAACAAGTACTGCTCAAATCGAGCAACCAGTCTGTCTGATAAGTGCACAGTAATGTGCATCTCCTTCAATGCAGCTTCAGGTTTATCTGCCGAGTGCGTATGCACTGAAAAAACCATAAGAATGACAAGTAATAGATAATAACCAGTAATCCATCTCACAATATTATTCCTCCCTTAATAAGTCTTGTTATCAGTTTAGTTGATAATTTATAAATTACTAAAACTTGCAAAATAAATACTTAATCTGATATCAACAAAGCTTGATCCTAATCAATAGCCACCAACACAAAAGCACTATATATTGTGCCTGAAAAACAAAACAGCACCACATATAGAGAACATTCGTATTTAGCGCTACAATGAAAATCATAATATGCTAACCAGTAAAGCCTTAACTATCGACACATGGCTTTATCATAGTTTTGCCTAACAACTCTGACATTTATAAAAAGGGATATCATGAACGAACAAATCATAACGGATACAGCCGAAGCCCCCGCGGTTTTTGATCCAAACCATTTACAGTTGGCTTCACAAGATATTTGGCGCTCAAAATATCAACTAAAAAGCGCATCAGGTGAACCAGTTGACCACAACGTAATAGATACCTTTAAACGTGTTGCTACCGCAATTGCCAACGTTGAAAACAGCCCTGCTAAGCAAAAAAAGTACCGTGATGAATTTTTATGGGCATTAATGAACGGCGCTATACCCGCCGGACGCATTGTTTCTAATGTGGGTGCTGAACAATACAAACCTGCTGCTTCAACCATTAATTGTACCGTATCGACTACCATTGAAGATTCAATGCAGGGCATTGTTGGTGAAGCGGTCAGTAAAGCCAGCTTAACCCTAAAAGCAGGGTGTGGTATTGGTTATGATTTTTCAACGATACGCCCCAATGGTGGCTTTGTTGCAGGTGCCGGTGCAACCACTTCTGGCCCCTTACCTTTTATGGATATTTTCGACACCATGTGTAAAACCGTTTCTTCATCAGGAGGTCGTCGCGGCGCACAAATGGGCACCATGGATTGCCAACACCCCGATATTATGGATTTCATTAAAGCAAAACGAGAAGATGGTCGCTTACGCCAATTTAACTTGTCTATTTTAATCACTGACCCTTTTATAGAAGCCGTTAAAGCCGATGCCGACTGGCAATTAGTGTTCCCCACAACACAGAATGAAATTGAGCTGTTAGGGCTAGCCTATGACGCTGACAATAATACCGACAACATCATTTGGCGAGAGTGGCCACTGATAATGGACGGTTACCTAGAAAATAGCGCTGGGGAAGTGGCTTGTAAGGTTTACCGTACCATTCGCGCCAAAAACTTGTGGAACATGATCATGAACGCCACCTATGACTACGCAGAGCCGGGCTTTATTTTAATTGATAAGGTAAATGAATATAACAACAACTGGTTTGCTGAACTTATTCGTGCCACTAACCCCTGCGGCGAACAACCTTTACCACCCAATGGCTCATGTTTATTAGGGTCAATTAACTTAACAGCTTTTGTCAATAACCCTTTTACCGCACAAGCGAGTTTTGATTGGCATAGATTTAAAAAAGTTGTACGTATTTTTACCCGCATGCTTGATAACGTGGTAGAGCTAAATGGCTTACCCTTACCTGAACAAGTCGCTGAAATTGAAAGTAAACGTCGACATGGCATGGGCTATTTAGGCTTAGGCTCTGCCATGACCATGTTAGGCATGAAGTACGGTAAAAAAAACGCCATCAAATTCACCAGCGAAGTGAGCAAACACTTAGCCTTAGAAGGTTGGCGTGAAGCAACTAAGCTTGCTAAGGAAAAAGGCGGGGCACCCTTCTTAAATGAAACGGTTACCATCACCGGCGCCTTATTACGTAAACGCCCAGCATTAACTAAAAAATATCAATTAGGTGATAACGTTAAGGCGCTTGAGTTACACCTGCATTATAGCCACTACATGCAAAAAATTGCTGCAGAGCTCGGCGAAAAGTGGCTAACCGATGCCTTAACAACCGGGTTGCGTTTTACACATCACACTTCTATTGCCCCTACGGGTACCATTGCCTTGTCAATTGGTAACAATGCCAGTAATGGTATTGAACCAAGCTTCGCCCATGACTATAAGCGTAATATTATTGTCCCTGGCAAATCTACCAAGCAACAAGTCAATGTACGCTCTGCCGAGCTTTTAGCCTATGAGCGCTTAATGAAAAGCACGTACGGAGCTGACTGGCAGTTACCCATGAAGAAAATAGGCGCTGTTTTATCACTGGATTTATCACAATTACCTGAAAGCTTTGTTGACACCTCAACGATAACGCCCTCTGAGCATATTGCTGTGCAAGCTGCAGCCCAGCAATGGATCGACAGTTCAATTTCTAAAACAATTAATATTCCAACAGAATTCCCTTTTGAACAGTTTGAAAATGTATATTTAGAAGCATATGCCGCAGGGTTAAAAGGCTGCACTACATTTCGTTTTAACCCTGAAAACTTTTCAGGTGTCCTAGTTAACGAAACCGACCTAGCCAATACCGATTACCAATTTAGCCTTGAAGGTGGCGAAATAATTACGGTTAAAGGTAATGAAAAAATACTATACGAAGGTCAGGAGCATATCGCCTCAAACTTATTTGAAGCGATTAAAGAAGGGCAATATGGACGTTTTTAACAACGATTGGCTGTACAGATATCAATTTATAGTAACAATGCAGGCAACTAAATGCTTGCCTACCAACTTATTAGACGGGATTCATTCCCGTCATCAGCAGAGAATATTATGACGCATTCAACTTCACCAGCGACCCCCATCAACATCAATAAAAAAATTATTGCTGTATCCGTAGTTAATAAAGAAGACAGCACCCTAGCAGCACCGAGCAAAGTGTTAAGCACACAAGAACAAGCTACTGAAACAATAGAGGTAATTGAAAAAACACCTCGGCCAAAGGAGCTAGACTCAAGAACTTATAAAATTAAAGCGTCAAGTGGTTATGAGCATGCCTATTATGTCAGCATTTCAAATGTGGTACTCAATGAAGGCACGCCGCTAGAAGAGGTTCGCCCTTATGAGATTTTTATTAACACCAAAGACAAAATAAATGTGCAATGGGTCTATGCCCTCACCTTTATGATGTCTGCCGTGTTTCGCAAGGGCGGTGAATATATGTTTTTACTTGATGAATTACGTGAGGTAGCTTCACCAAATGCCGGCTGGTTTGGTCAACATACCCGTGGTGGCAACCCAAGGTATATTGAATCAATGGTGTCTGCTATTGCCGATACTATTGCTTACCATGTTGAGAAAACCTGCGGCGTTGCCGTTAAAAAAAGTGAACTCTCAGATGCTGCTAAAGCCATTATTGAAGAGAAAAAGGCACAATATTTAACTGAATACGCTGCCAATTCCGCCTTAAAAGCGATAAATACTAACGCAGACAACACTATAGACCATGCATTAAATGATGAGGACGCCGGTATGCCAAACGCCATGGCTTGCCCTAAGTGCAAAGTAAAGAATGCAGTAATCAAACTTGATGGTTGCTTAACCTGCGTATCATGTGGCGACTCTAAATGCGGTTAATGGTTTTAACCAATATAACCAGGCTCCCGCCCCCTTTACCCTGCCCCCACCTTTCAATAAACACTATATGTTGTGCTAATACAGGCAGCAAGCACAATATATAGTGATCCATTAGAAAATAGTTAGCAAATCATTGTTCTTGATCAACTAAGCAAAACAACAAAGTACTATATATTGTGATTAAAGATAAAACAAACACTACATATAGGTATTTTGTGACATTTAACTGTATTCCTCCATCTGTTGTATTTCAAGAAGTCCCTGACGAAATCAGCCTATGCTTTAGTATTACGGGTTGTAAAGTTGGTTGCAAAGGCTGTCATAGCACAGAGCTATGGCATGAAAACAATGGCGAGCCATTAACAAACAAAATCTTTATTCACTGGCTTAATCAATATCTAGGACTAATTAGCTGTGTCGTATTTTTTGGTGGTGAATGGCAACCGCAACCGCTGATTGACAAGCTAATTATCGCTAAAGAATATGGCTTAAAAACTTGCCTATATTCAGGTGAAAAACACATCGATATTCGTATTTCACAGCACCTACACTTTTTAAAAACGGGTGCCTGGCAAGCCGAACTAGGCGGTTTAGACAGCCTTACCACTAACCAAGTTTTTCGTGACCTAGTCACCGGCAAAAAGCTCAACCGTTTATTTATCAACAATAACGCTGGTCACTCACAACAGAAGGTAAGTTTACCAGCCAATAGTTTTTCAAAATCAAGTTTCACCAATAGCTCAATCACTCTCTCAACAAAAAAAGGAACAAACCATGTTGCGTCTTAATGAAAACCAAATAAATAATAAAAAAGATTTTGTCCAAAATTATTTTTTAGCTAAAAATGCGGCCGATGGCTCTAAGATGGATGCCAATGCCAACGTTAGCCACAAAAATATAGCCACCTTAGAAGCAGAGCTATTAAAAGACTGCTTTGTGCAAATAAACCGTGCGCTCGTACAAGATAAAATAAGAGAAACCTTTAACGACCAACTCGCTGATGAATACTTGCGACAAATTGAAGCACATGAAATATACGTACACGATGAAACCAGTTTAAAGCCTTATTGTACGTCAGTCAGTATGTATCCTTTTTTACTCGACGGCTTAACTAAATTAGGCGGCGAGTCGAAAGCACCTAAGCATTTAGAGTCGTTTTGTGGTTCGTTTGTTAACCTTATTTTTGCTATTTCTGCTCAGTTTGCTGGCGCGGTGGCAACGGTTGAGTTTTTAACGTATTTTGATTACTTTGCTCGACTTGAATACGGTAATGATTATTTAACAACGCATACCAAGGCGATCGAAAACCACCTTCAACATGTGGTTTATGCAATTAACCAACCTGCTGCGGCGCGTGGGTATCAAAGTGCTTTTTGGAATATTTCACTATTCGACCAACATTACTTTGCCGCCATGTTCGACAATTTTGTTTTTCCTGACTTTAGTACACCAAACTGGCAAACCGTAGCGCAATTACAACAGTTTTTTTTAACTTGGCTAAATAAAGAACGAGAGAAGTCAGTATTAACTTTTCCCGTAGTTACCGCAGCTATGCTTACAAAAAATGGTCAATGTAAAGACCGTGACTTTGCTCACCAATTAGCAGAGCAGAAAGCCCAAGGCAACTCATTTTTTATTTACTTGTCAGACAGCCCAGACTCCCTTGCCTCCTGCTGTCGTTTGCGTAATGAAATTTCTGATAATACCTTCTCTTATACACTGGGTGCTGGCGGTGTTGCCACAGGTTCAATTAATGTTATTACCTTGAATATGAACCGCCTTATTCAAGATGGCCGTGATTTACAAACAGAAATTGAGAAAATTCAAAAGTACCAAGTTGCTTACCGTAAGCTTATGGAAGACTACCAAGCCAAAGGCGCATTATCTGTTTACGACGCTGGCTTCATTAGCCTAGACAAACAGTTTTTAACCATTGGCATAAACGGCATGGCAGAAGCAGCCGAATTTAAAAACATTAAAGTTAACAACAACCAAGCCTACAAAGACTTTGTTAGCAGCCAGCTTAAAGTCATTTATAAAGCAAACCAAGCCGCCAAAAAACAGTATGGTTATCTATTTAATACCGAATTTGTGCCAGCCGAAAACTTAGGTATTAAAAACGCCAAATGGGATAAAAGGGATGGCTACCGAGTGCATCGTGATTGCTATAACTCTTACTTTTATTTAGTCGAAGACGACAACACCAACCACTTAGATAAGTTTGTTTTACATGGTAAAGAAATTACCCAATACTTAGACGGAGGTTCAGCACTACACTTAAACTTAGATGAGGCATTATCAACTCAAGCCTACTTAAAGCTATTTAACGTAGCAGCTGCAACTGGCTGCAATTACTTTTGTACTAACGTAAAAATAACTATTTGCAATGACTGTGAAAAAATAGATAAACGCACTTTACTTCATTGTAACGCCTGTGGCAGTGCTAACATTGACCATGGCACACGTGTTATTGGCTATTTAAAACGGGTTAGCGCATTTAGCCAAGGCCGACAACAAGAGCATGCCTTACGTTATTACCATATAAACCAATAAAAAATAACAACTGTTCAAACAAAGATTTATTATTATAAATTAACATAATACACTAGCCTATTATCGGTATACTGCTATCTATAGGCTACAATAATACCAGTAAGTAGCATGTCGCTCTACCACTGATATTTTAAGGGTGTTTAAACAAGCATGGATAGTATTAAGTTAAATTTTTTCAAAGTGTTGATTACTACTTTCATGCTTATCAGTAGTCACAACATTGTGGCTAGAGACATTACAATTGCCACAGTGCATGTAAGTAGCAGGGGGTATTTTGATGAAAATGGTTTACCCAAAGGCAGCTCGTACGATATTGTAAACCGTATCGCAAAAGAAGCTGGTTTAACGCATTATAATAACTTAGTTCCTTTTGGCAGAATAATCTCTTACTTAGAGACTGGCAAGGTAGACCTAGCGTTACTAGTGCCAACGGCTATAGTGAAAAAGGTAGCGATACCTTTTTTATATATTCAAGATGTTAACTTTATTCTTGTCGGAAAAGCAAACACACAAATAAAAAGCTTAGCTGATATTCAAGGTAAAAGTGTTGGTTACCTCCGCTTAAGCCCTAGCGCTAAAAAGCTCATTGGCCACCTCAACAATATAAAAATTGAGGGAACTAAATATACGCACCTGATTGAAATGTTAATGCGCGATAGAGTTGACGTGTTATTTGGCCCTCAATCCAATATTTATTGGGCATTAAGAGAGCTAAGCTATTCTCCTAGACAACTCGGCACTCCATTGGTATTGGAAAAGTCGGCAATGCACCTGGTTTACTCTAAGAAAACTGTCGATGAAAAGACAATATCAATATTAATTGAATCGGCTAAAAAATTAAAAGAAAATAACACTATTCAAGACATTATCAATACTTATAATTATACAAGTACAAAAAATAACAGTTTTTAGCACCCAGGTAATTTGCCCTTCAGTGAGCTCATTAAAGGCACACATCAACCCGAAAACTTCTACTGGCCATGGTGTTGAATACTTTACTGCGCCATAAGTATAGTTATTTTATTTGCCATATGCTTGTCGTCTAAACGACCATAACGCATAACAAAATCAGCTTTACCGTCATGGTTTATATCATAATGTTCAAATAACTCACCATTTTTAGGCAATAACACTTTGTAATTGTTTGCACTTCGGTTAAACCGCTTGCTGCTGTTGTTACCTAAATATATCGATAACCTTTTTTTGCCTGACGATAAGATTAAATCTTGCCGGCCATCACCATTGACATCGGTTAGCAGTACAATGGGTTGGCCACTTTGCCCCGACGTTAAGCTAAAGCTTAACTCAACCTCTTTACTAATTAGTGCATCTTTTTCGTAACGGTTGTCATTATTAAGCGCAAATAACAGAACATTTTGATCTATGCCGCCTGAGAGTAATGCTCCAATAATATTACTAACACTGAGCTTAAATGAAGACAGTAGCACTTCAAACCGGTTATCGTTATTTACATCAACCACCTTTAACCCAGTTAAAGTGCCATCTGCTTTAATCACAGTGCTAGGCTGGCTAGGGAAAGCAAGTTGATTTTTTTTGTTGCGATAACCCAAATAAAACTCATAATCGTTGCTTCGTTCCAGTACGCCTGAGCTTTGTGAGAAACGCACAATAATATCGACTAAACCATCCCCATTGATATCTTTTATTTGCTCAACAACCCGGTGGCTTAAATTACTTTGGTCTGGGCTTTCACCATCTGGCTCTCTTATTTGCCACCAATTTAACCCAGAAATAGTATCAGCCAAGGTAATTTGGTCTGCTTGAGCAGAAAATTTACCTACAGCATTTTGGCTAAAAAAATGAATTTTCCCTTGAGCAACCCAAGCAATATCTTGGCGCTGATCCAGATTCAAATCGGTATAAAACAAAGTTGTTGGTACAAAGGTAACCCCATCCCTGCTTAAATCGACTTGGGCTTGAATACTTAAGTGCTGCACGGCTGCAATGGGGGAGTTTTTTGAAAAAAGCCATAGGTTCGTTCGGTCAAAGTCAGGAAGGATAATATCATCGACACCATCTTGATTGATATCTTGTATGAACTCTTTTTTAGCAAGAAAGTTGGATTGATTAAGTAAATAAATAGAGCTGACTGCTTGTTTTTTTTGCAGATACAAGCCAAGCGGTACACTGTTACTCGCCTTAGAATCAGTGTCTGCGTTAGCGCCATCATCTAACACTACTTTGCCACTATACTTAAGTGAAACTACCTTGTTTTTAGCGAGAAAATATAAGCCTGCTTTGTTTTTGCTTACATCAAAGGCAAAATATTTATCGGCTAAGGGCATTTTATCTAATAGTATAAAATCATTTATTTTAGGGTTAAAAATATAAACAGCCAACCAAGTTTGCTGTAATTCATCTATACCAATAACCACTAGTTCATCTATTGCCGGTGCTTCGTTAGTCACTATTTCGGCAGCAATTACCGGTAAAGTTACTTTGAACGGTACGGTAATATTGTATTGCTGAAAACTCAGCTTATCACTGAACAGCTGACTTGAGTTAGCCAGAGTAGGCATAGTAATAAGCAAGGCAAATAGCAGCGCCTTGGCCAATATAAAACTTGCTAACAGTCGAGAGTACATAACCGCCCTTGATAAATTTATACGCCTAGTTATTGAGTTTAACCAAGTTAACTAAGAATAGAAACCATTAGCAGTAACCTTAACTTACTTTACATAAATTACTAACACTTCTAAAATTAAGCTTTATTGCTCAACCTTTTTTAGGATTTTTATGCGCCAACATCATTGGTTATTCCTCGCCTTACTTATTTCAGGGTGTGCCACCCTAGGCCTACTTGAATACGATAACCACTATGGCAGCGCACAAGTTGATAATCGCTTATCGGTTAAACCAGCCACTAGTGAGCAAAGTCGTCATTTCAACCACACTGTAAAACCGATTATTGAAAACCGTTGCGTTGTTTGCCATGGTTGTTTTGATGCGCCATGCCAACTAAAAATGGAAAACCTTGCCGGAATAGAGCGCGGCGCAAACAAAGCAGTGGTCTATAATGGTGAGCGCTTACTTACCGCTGACAACTACCAAAGTATCAGTACCTTAACACCGCATAATAAAGCGCAGTTGGCGTCATTTCGCCAGCAAGGTTTTTTTCCTGTGTTAAATGAACGACAACAAACCTCTGACGCAAATACTAATGCAGGTTTAATGTACCAAATGTTACTGCTAAAACAACAACACCCGTTACCTAAAGCAACACTGTTGGACGATAGCTTTGATCTCGCTTTAGACAGAAAGCAACAATGTCCAACTATAGAAGAGTTTGAGCAATATAAAAAAAATACCCCGTTAGCAGGCATGCCTTATGGGCTACCAGCATTAAATAAAAACGAACATCAACAGTTAAGCGCTTGGCTAGCTGATGGCGCTCGATTACCCGAGCCCAAGCCAGTTAGCGCCAATGAACAAACGCTTATTAACGCGTGGGAGACTTGGTTAAATAACCCTGACAAAAAACAGCAGCTGGTTTCACGCTATTTATTTGAACATTTATATCTTGCTAATTTATACTTTGAAGAAAATAGTCAACGTTATTTTAAACTGGTGCGCTCAAGTACCCCGCCGGGTGAAGCTGCAGCTATTATTGCTACGCGCAGACCGTTTGACTCCCCTTTTAATATCAATGCAAATCAAGCAAAAGCGCAAGAGCAAGAGCAGCAAACTGTTTATTATCGGCTACTGAAAAGTCACGATACTATTATTGCTAAACGTCATATGCCTTATCTTTTTGATTTAGCTAAGTTAACCTATTTAAATGAACTGTTTATTACACCAAGCTACCAAGTAACAAAGTTACCCAGTTATCAGTTAAAACTGTCAGCAAACCCGTTTATCACTTTTCGGGATATTCCAACCAAGTCACGGTATATATTTCTACTAGATCAAGCCCAGTTTTCAATCATGAACTTTATTAAAGGCCCTGTGTGCCGAGGTCAAATTGCGTTAAACGTAATAAATGATCATTTTTGGGTATTTTTCACTAACCCAAATTATATTGATAACTTTCAAGCAGAAAGCTTTATTGACGACAAAAGTGATTTGCTACAATTACCTGCAGCCACCAGTGATAAAGCTATATCACTGTTATATTGGCGCTCTTATGCCAAGCGCGAGCAGGCCTATGTAAAAAGTAAACTTGATTACATGAAGCAAATTAACGTCAAAAAAAGCGATATAGATTTAAACTTGGTTTGGTCTGGCGACGGCAACCCTAATGCAAGTTTAACCATTTTTAGACATTTTGATAGCGCTTCAGTTTTACAGGGGTTTATTGGTGAAACGCCAAAAACAGCATGGTTTATTACCTACCCAATACTCGAGCGCATTCATTATTTGTTAGTGGCGGGTTTTGATGTCTATGGCAATGTAGAACATCAACTAAAAACCCGTTTATACATGGACTTTTTACGTATGGAAGCCGAAAGTAACTTTATCGCTTTGCTGCCCAAAAAAGATCGAAAAGGTGTCTATGAACACTGGTACAGAAATACAACGGGTGATCTTAAAGAGTATATTTTTTCAGATTATTTTTATCAATTACCCGAAACAAATATTAACTACCAAACCAGTAACCCCAAAGAGGAATTATTGCAAAAAATCGCTAAACATACAGATAATGTTGGGGTAAATAATTATAATTTAACCAACACTGCCAACAAGTATACGCATGAATCGACCTTATTACGTCTTAATAATATGGTCGGTGAGTCCGTCTCAATTTTGCCACAAATTAGTTACCTTATGGTGAATACTAAAAAGGGAGAGCAGGTCTACACCTTAATTAATAATAGTGCTCATACCAATGTTGCCCATTTATTTTTAGAAAGTAACCGACGTATGCCTGCTGAAGATAATTTAACCCTAGTTTCAGGTGTGGTAGGCACTTATCCCAATGCGTTTTTTCAAGTAAATGAACAACAACTGGACGATTTTGTTAACACATTAAAGCAGATAAAAACCGAACAAGATTACAGCCAATTAAAAGATAAATATGCGGTACGTCGCACTAGCCCTAACTTTTGGCAATATGCTGATAAATTACATGCGTGGTATAGCAAAAATCAAGCTAACTCTGCTGGCTTGTTAGACTTTAATCGTTTAGAAAATCGTTAAGGCTCAACCACAAAATAAAAAGTAGCCGCTGGTTATTCATTAAAAGCTGATCTTGATCAAGTACTTGAGTAAATTACTCAGGTACTATATTACTGTTTATCATTGTTAATTATTATTTAGTTGGAGTTTTATATGAGTTGTTGCGGCGGCTGTGGCGGAGAAGGCCACGAAGAGAAAAAAGAACAAGAGCAAGCAGTAGAACAGTCTGCTGAGAAAAAAGCAGAAACAACGGAAAATTAATATTGCTAAAGTACTCTTAAAAAAGCCGCTTAATTTTAGTGGCTTTTTTATTGCCTATACTTGATACACAGCTGAATATTGCTCAATGTCGTACACAAGCAATAACAGCAATACGGTTGTTTATTTTTATACCTCCCCTCTTCCTTTGTTACGCGCGATTATCTCTTCTTATTTTTTTAGCTTGCTTATTACATTGCCCTCGCGTTAGAATCTTGCCGCGTCACTAGTGTAATTAAACAGCTAGTAACGCAACTTGTCGGAGTGCCAAAGGCTGAGATCGCGTAAGCGGGATCCGTAATACCTGAACAGATTAGTATCTGCGTAGGGAACAAGAGAAGGCTGCGGCTATACCTATAGCTTTCTTCATTACACACCTTTATTGTTGTCATTCCGCTTCTTTTTTAACGTATTAAAATAGGTAGCGACCATGAACGATCAATCACAAAAAATATCTACAAACACTAAATTAGCAAGCCAATCAGAAACGGCAACCAAGCCTAAACAAAATAGACGTGAAAAACGTGCTGCTGCTGAAGCTTTTTTAAAAAATGTTTCAGACCAATCTTTTCCTAACTCAAAAAAGATTTATGTACCCGGTAAAATTCACGACATTCAAGTAGGTATGCGTGAAATAACCTTAACTGACACCTTAGTTAGCAATAACAAAGACAAGCCCATTTATGAGAAAAACGAACCGCTTTGTGTTTACGATACCTCGGGCTTTTATACCGACGAAAATGTTGAAATAAATGTACATAAAGGTATTCCGCGTTTACGTGAGGCCTGGATTGATGCCCGTAATGATGTTGAATGCCTGAGCTCAATTACCTCACAATACGCACAACAACGTTTAGCCGATGAGCACGTTGACCAAATACGCTTTAATCACTTACCCAAAATACGCCGCGCTCTTAAAGGCAAAAATGTCACCCAAATGCATTATGCGCGCCAAGGAATCATCACCCCAGAAATGGAATACATTGCCATTCGTGAAAACCTCAAGCGTGAAGCCGTAAAAGACAGTATTTTATTGCAGCAGCATCAAGGGCAATCTTTTGGTGCTTCCATTCCTCAGCAAATAACGCCTGAATTTGTCCGTGATGAAGTAGCGCGCGGCCGCGCTATTATTCCTGCCAATATCAACCACCCTGAAACTGAGCCTATGATTATTGGCCGTAATTTTTTAATTAAGGTTAATGCAAATATTGGTAATTCAGCCGTCACCTCGTCCATTGAAGAAGAAGTTGAAAAGCTTGTTTGGTCAACGAAATGGGGCGCTGATACCGTGATGGACTTATCAACAGGACGTAATATTCATGAAACCCGTGAATGGATTTTACGTAACTCGCCCGTACCTATTGGCACTGTTCCGATTTATCAAGCCTTAGAAAAAGTCAATGGTATTGCTGAAGACCTCACCTGGGAAATTTTTCGCGACACCTTAATTGAACAAGCTGAGCAAGGCGTTGACTATTTTACCATTCATGCTGGCGTGTTATTACGTTACGTACCCATGACCGCAAAACGCGTTACTGGCATTGTTTCTCGTGGTGGGTCTATTATGGCAAAATGGTGTTTAGCGCATCATAAAGAAAACTTTTTATATACGCATTTTGAAGACATTTGTGAAATATTAAAACAGTACGATGTGTCTTTTTCGCTGGGCGATGGCTTACGTCCCGGCTCTGTTGCTGATGCTAACGATGAAGCACAATTTGCTGAATTACACACCTTAGGCGAGCTGACCAAAATTGCTTGGCAACATGACGTGCAAACAATCATTGAAGGCCCAGGGCATGTACCACTACACATGATCAAAGCCAATATGGACGAGCAACTTAAGCATTGTGGCGAAGCACCTTTTTATACATTAGGCCCGTTAACCACTGATATTGCACCGGGTTATGACCATATTACCTCTGGCATAGGTGCCGCTAACATTGGTTGGTACGGTTGTGCCATGTTGTGTTACGTCACGCCAAAAGAACATTTAGGTTTGCCTAACAAAGACGACGTCAAAGCGGGACTGATCACTTATAAAATTGCTGCCCATGCCGGAGATTTAGCCAAGGGTCATCCAGGCGCACAAATTCGTGATAATGCCATGAGTAAAGCACGTTTTGAATTTCGTTGGTACGACCAATTTAATATTGGTTTAGATCCGGAAACAGCCAAAGCTTATCACGATGAAACTTTACCAGAAGAGTCTGGCAAAGTAGCCCATTTTTGCTCTATGTGCGGCCCTAAATTTTGCTCTATGAAAATATCTCAAGAAGTACGCGATTACGCCGCAGATCTAGAGTCAGGTAACAAAATAGCCATTCAATTAATCGATGAAACGATTGTTTTAGACTCAGCACAAACAACCACCGCGCAAGCTATTGATAAAAAATCTTATATTGAGCAAGGTATGGCTGAAAAGTCAGCTGAATTTAAAGCAACAGGCAGTGAGATTTATCATGGCGTTAAATAAAAACATATTATTTAATAGGCAAAAGCAATGAAAGTAGCCATTGTAGGTGCAGGGTTAATGGGCAGACTATTAGCCTTGTCATTGCATCGCCAAGGCGAGTTTGAGGTGTCTTTATTTGATAAAGACACCAAGCTAGCGCATAACAGTGCCGCTTACGCCGCTGCAGGCTTGTTAACACCTTTGGGCGAGTCGCTACATAGTGCCCGCAATATTGTTGAAATGGGTTTTAAGTCTTTGTCTTTATGGCCAAAAATACTGGCTAGTTTAGACGAATATACTTTTTTTCAGCAAACTGGCGCCATTATGGTGAGCCATGAGCAAGACACCGGTGATTACCTACATTTTATTCGTCATTTAAACAATAATTACCCTGCACAATGCCAGCAAACATTAAATCGTGCTCAGTTAACAGCGTTAGAGCCAGAATTAGGGCGAAGGTTTCACCAAGGTTTGTACTTGCCGCAAGAAGGACAAATAGGTAATCGTCGCTTATTAATTGCTTTACAAAAACAGCTTGAGCAAGCCGGTATAAACTGGCTTAGTGAAACACTCGTGACTGCAATACAGGTTAATCACAACCAATCAACGCTGTCTTATAAAACGCACAGCCGCTTACAAAGCCAGTGTAATAGTGAAACCTTTGATTTAGTTATTGATTGTCGCGGTACTGGTGCAGCCTCTAACAAGGCTAATAATGGCTGTGCGCCACTGGCAGATTTACGCGCAGTGCGCGGTGAATTGTTTCAGTTATTCGCACCCGATGTACATTTGTCACGCCCTATTCGGTTAATGCACCCAAGGTACCAACTGTATATTGCGCCAAAAGGAAAAGGATTTTATGTGGTTGGCGCAACAGAAATTGAAAGCAATGACCAAGGAAATATGACCGTACGCTCAGCGATGGAACTCTTAAGTGCCGCTTATAGTGTACACCCGGGGTTTGCTGAGGCTAATATTCGCCAACACATTAGCCAATTGCGTCCCGCTTTTAGCGATAACCAACCGCAAATAATGGTGCAAAACTCGTTAGTACACATTAACGGCCTATTTCGTCACGGCTTTTTAATTGCCCCTGTGGTGTTACAACAGGCGCTAGCGGTGATCAATAACCTTAAAAACGGTGCTAACAAAACGCTGCCGTTCACTGATTTATTAACCACAAAAAATCTCTCTACTCATTACAGCAAAGAAGCCAATATCTCATGAATATTCATATTAATGGTCAAACATTTTCACTTACCGACCCAACAAAAAACACCATCAGTACTGCACTTAGCCTTTATTTTAAAGAGCCCCAACACAGTACGTTTGCTGTCGCACTTAATGGTAATTTTGTTGGCCGTGAAGCATACAACCACACCCTAGTTAACCCAGGGGACAGTGTTGATGTACTTTTACCCATTCAAGGTGGTTAGTAGTAATGTCGCTTAATATCTACGGTAAAAACCTCAATAGCCGCCTACTTATTGGCAGTGCGCTTTACCCTTCGCCAGAGGTTATGAAACAAGCGATACTCGCCAGCGGTTCACAAGTGGTGACTTTGTCGCTAAAAAGGCAAAACCCTGGTGAACAATCTGGACAAAAAATATGGCAATATTTACAAACCATAGTACAACAAGTGGAAGGCAATTTACTGCCAAATACTGCCGGTTGTAAAACCGCAAAAGAAGTCATAACGCTTGCCCAAATGAGCCGAGAAATTTTTCAAACGAACTGGCTTAAACTTGAAGTGATTGGCGATGATTATAATTTACAGCCCGATCCTATCGAGTTACTCAGTGCTGCTGAACAATTGATTAACGATGGCTTTCAAGTACTGCCCTATTGCACCGATGATTTAGTACTGTGCCAACGCTTATATGATTTAGGTTGCCAAGTGATTATGCCTTGGGCGTCACCCATTGGCACAGGTAAAGGCTTAATGAACCCATATAACCTAGAAACTATTCGTTTACGTTTACCTGAGGCCACGCTGATTTTAGATGCAGGCATAGGCAAACCGTCTGATGCCTGTTTAGCCATGGAAATGGGTTACGACGGTATTTTACTTAATAGCGCTGTGGCATTAGCCGATAACCCTGTGATGATGGCAAAAGCATTTAGCCAAGCAATACAAGCGGGTGAACAAGGCTATGTTGCAGGGATTATGACACAAAGACAAACAGCCCATCCGTCAACACCTACATTAAACACCCCTTTTTGGCACCAACAATGACCACTACAATGAAACAAAAGCCGATAATTTGGACTATTTCTGGCAGTGATTGCTCAGGCGGTGCGGGTATTGCTGCCGATATAAAAACTGGCCACAGTTTAGGGGTTGAAGTATGCACATTCATTACAGCGAATACCGTGCAAAACTCAAGCCAATTAATTTCGGTTAACCCTGTTACGGCTAATGTTTTACAACAACAAGTTAACGCGCTTATTACTGATAAGCCGCCTAGTGTCATCAAAATTGGCTTGTTAGCAGATCTAGCACAAGTACTCTGGTTAACGGCTGCTTTACAGCGATTAAAAAAAGAGTTGCCACAGTTAATTGTTGTTTACGACCCTGTTGGCCAAGCGAGTGTGGGCGGTAGTTTCAATCACGTGTCGGTCAC
Organism: Colwellia sp. F1; assembly: GCF_056238625.1. NCBI lineage: Bacteria > Pseudomonadati > Pseudomonadota > Gammaproteobacteria > Alteromonadales > Colwelliaceae > Colwellia > Colwellia sp. F1. The sequence goes on along the minus strand of NZ_JBWDLI010000011.1, from coordinate 11,168 downwards.
TATGTTAACGCCTTTGCTAACGCTGGTTGATATTATTACGCCTAACATGAGCGAAGCGCTATTTTTGACCAGTAACACTTCACTCGCACCAACAGAGCAACACAATATTAAAGCACTTGCCAAGAAAATTTTTCAACGTTTCGCAGTCAACAGTATTATTATTAAAGGTGGGCACAGTAATGACAGCAACTATTGCAGTGATTATTGTTACCACCAACTTAATCAAATAAAACAAGACAACCAAGCAAATGAACAACAAGCCATCGTATATCAATTGCGCTCACCTCGGTTAAAAAGTCATTATAGCCATGGCGGTGGTTGTAGTTTTGCCACAGCGTTAGCTTCATTTTTAGCGCTAGGTTATTTAGTGCGTGACGCCTTCACGTTAGCGAAAGCGTTTATCAACCAAGGTTTAATAGCAACGACGCAAATCAGCGCCATGCACAATCATCAATATTACGGCGCGTTTGAGCAATTAGCTTGGCCACTTTTACCGACTGGGTCACAAAATCAATCAGCTGCGCTCACCAACACCTTACCGCATTTTCCCCGTGTTGTTGACGCTATTAGCCAACAATATCAAACGTTACCTGCCTTTGCTTCGCTCGATTTACACGGTGAAAAACTCGGGCTTTACCCCGTTATTAACTCAATATACTGGTTAAAACGTTTATTGCCGTTAGGGTTAAATATTATTCAGCTAAGAGTCAAACATTTATCAAGCGAACAACTTGAACCGATTATTATTGAAGCAATTCACTTGGCAAAAAATTATAAAACCCGATTATTTATTAATGATTATTGGCAATTGGCGATTAAGCACGGCGCTTATGGTGTGCACATTGGGCAAGAAGACTTAGGCAAAGCTGACTTAAACAAGATACAACAAGCAGGCTTGCGTGTTGGTATTAGTACTCATGGTTGCTATGAGTTTTTACTTGCGCAGCAATTACAGCCGTCTTATTTAGCGATTGGGGCAATTTTCCCAACAAAAACTAAAGACATGACAGGGCAAATTCAAGGGATTGAAAATTTATGTCAGCTCTTAGCATTACGGGCATCGCTCTCTAAACAGCAAATACCCGTGGTGGCTATTGGTGGTATTAGCATAGCGCGAGCACCACAAGTGCTAGCCACTGGCGTGGATAGTATTGCCGTTGTTAGCGCCATTACCGAGTCAGACAATCCGGAGCAAGCAGTCGCCAAGATGACTAAACTATTGATCTAGTAATATTTTCGGCTGCCACTCTAACCAGTCTGGCTCAACATTTGGGTGTAAAATAAAGCTATTTTGCCCGATTGATTGCCCTTTTTTTGTCGTGCTAGGCGTGGGCGTAGCAAAGGCAATACCGCCCGAAATCAAGGTTTCGATCGATTCTGAGTCAATATTTATCCCTGAAAAAATACCTGCTTCAATATTAATGCCGCTGGTATTCCAAAACTTACTCTCCCTGCTTACTAAGGGAGCATAACGTTTAGCAATGTTAATAAAAACATCAACCGTGTCAGCAGTAGGTGATAAATCAATACCAATAACTTCACCTACTTTTACTTGACGATACAGCACCGGGTTACCAACACGCACCGACCCTAAACGCTTAGCGACTAACTTAACATTTAAGCCATAAGGGCGTTTGGTAGTCGTTGGTGGTAAGGCAAGCGCTTCAAATGTTGTTTGTTGTTTACTGTTTTTATCGCCAACGTTATCACTAGGTAAAAGAGTAATAAAAGCGCCGTCAAATAACGAGGCTACATTTTTTGAGCCAACCAAGCCAATTTCAGGCTCAACCAGCCAAAACTTAGTGCCTTGTTTCGCATATTTAGCCCCAATATCGTTTAAGAGTATTAATGCGGTCACAAACGGCTTTTCCTCATTAAAGATTAAACGGGTAACCGCGCCTATTTTTTGCTCTTGATACACCACGTTCGTTTTAACTTTCAGGCCTCTAAAGTCATTAAAATTAATACTAATTGCTAAACCAGCATTTTTTGCCTGCTCAAAATGTTCAAATAATTCAAAACTGTCGAGCTCTTTTACTTTAGCGTAGCTAGGTTGGCTTTCATCTGGGTTATAAAAACTAATGCCCCCGCGCAAAATAGCATCAACAGACTCTGTTTTTACAACAAAGTCACTTAAACCGCCACTCAGCATTATGCCACCAGCATTATAAAAACGCGTGTTCGCTTGAATTAAATTTTGATGCTCATCATCAATGGTCACATTAAGGTGAACTTTATCCGTTTTTTTGTCTAATGCGACATTATCTACTTGCCCAACAACAATACCACGGTAACTGATACTACTACCTGCAGTAGCCACACTGGCCGTGTCTGCCAACAAGCTTAATTGCAAACCGGGCGCGCTAGCAGGTTTTGCTGGTGCAGAGGTTAATAAGGTAAATGCAGTTTTGGGTGTTGGGTTGTCTGTATTTACAGAAAAAGTGATATAAGCCCCGCCTAATAATGCCTCGGTATCTGTTGCACCCGACAAGCTAAGGTTGGGTTTAGCTAACCAAAATTGGGTGTCAGCACGTAGAATATGTTCATACTCTGGTAGTAAACCTAAGAATAATTTGCTTTTTTCTCCTTCAGTTTCAATGGCGTGAATAGCACCAATTTCTACCCCACGGTGTAACACACGTGTACTGGTATTTACTTGTTCACTCGCGGCAACAGTTAAGGTAAAGCTCACGCGTTGCTCTGCTAGTTTTTTATTGGCAAATAAATGAAACCTATCTCCATTAACAACAGCATTATCATTTGTGTCCTTAGCTAAGTTAATAATAGAAAGACCACCGGTTAACATACTTTGCAGTGATTTTGCTTCAACATCTACCCCTAGTAAACTGGCCTTTACCTTTAATCCTGAATTATTATAAAAGCGACTCGTTGACCTAACATAATGTTGATACTTTTCTTCAATATGAATATGGATTAAATGTTGCTCTGCGCCTATCGTATCAACCGCTTGCACACTGCCAACCACTTGCTGCTTCACATAAATATTACTACCAGCTTGCAATGAGTGGCGGTCATTCGCTTCAATAATTAAGTGTAACCCAGGCTCAGTATATAAATAAGGTGGTTTACTACTGAAAACCTGAAACTTATTGGTAGGCTTGCCCTGTAAAGAAGGTCGAATATTGATATAAGTCCCTGTTATTAATGCTTTAGCATTTGTAACCCCCGTTAGGTCAATACGCGGCGACGCCAAGTAAAATTGCGACTGTTCAGTTAAATAAGGCACAACACGTGGGTTAACATTAGCTTTTGCTGTTATTTTTCTGGTTTTAGGGTCTATTTTACTAAAGGACTCAATCGCCCCTATTGTGACTCCTTGATATACAATAGCCGCATTACGGTCAACCTCTGAGTCCCAATCAAGCGTTAGTTCAATAGTATGCCCCATTTCTGCTGCTTGAAAGTCTTGGTGTAATGGGAAAACATGCCCATTTTTAGCCACGGGGCGTTTTTCTTGATAACTTAATGTGTCTACTGCAATACCGCCAGCTAAAATAGAGCCTAGTGAGCCTGTATTCACCTTTAACCCTGCTGCAATAGACGCACTAACCTGTACACCGCTTACATTCCAAAATAGCGAATTTTCTTTAATTAAATGGGCGTACTCTTGCTTAATAAAAATATTAATATTGATATCTTCACTTGCTTCAACATAGTGATAACTCGTGACATAACCAATTGGAATTTGCTTAAAAGTAATCGGTGATTCTTCACTAATAGAGCCTAACACACTGGCTTTTAAAGTAAGGTGCAAGCCTGGTGTGGTCATATCTAGCTGAGGGGCTTCGTCTAATGCAATAAAGTGGTCTTGGCTGCGGGTATTTTTGTCCATATCGGGAATTATATTGATATAACTCCCTGACAGCAGTGTGTCTATTCCTGAGATACCTTGTAGTGAAATATCAGCACTGACTAACCAAAACTGTGTGTTTTGGGTTAAGTATTGTGCAAAAGATTGCGACATTTCTACTTCAGCAATAACAGACTGTAAATCGTCTGATGGCTCCACTTTGCTGACGACACCGGTTACTAAACCTTTATAACGTACTTCCGTTTTTTTCGGGACAATACCTGCGCCATTTTCAAATTCAATGGTGATCAAAACACCTTGTTCAGAAATTGCTTTCACGCCCAGCCAAGCACCAAAAATTAGTGCTATGAGCGGGATAAACCAAACAGCTGAAATACCCTGGCGCGGTACAACTTCAGCAGAAGCTATGCTATTGTCCATTTTTTTATCACCGAATGCTTTATCAGTCGTCATTATGTTTCCTCAACCTGACTGGGTTTTCACTATTATGCTGCTTGTCCCACAACAAGCGAGAGTCAAAGCTATTAGCTGCTATCATGGTAAATATTACCGTTAAGGTAAAGTAGTTAATTGCTGGCCCTGCTGCCACCGAAGTAATAAAGCCCAATTCAACGACCGCCACCAATAAGGCCACGACAAAAACATCTAGCATTGACCAAGGGCCTAGAAACTCTAACATATGATAAAATTTACTGTGCTTGTCAGCACGCAACCTTACCCCAGTGTAGGCTCGGTAAACCAGTACAAATAGTCCTGCAATTTTTAGTAGGGGCACAATAATACTTGCGGTAAAAATGATGATGGCAATGGGGTATAAACCGTGGTCAATAAATTGCCCAATACCTGAGAGAATGGTCGAGGGTTCACCAATGCCAAGTGAGTATATAATCATAATTGGGTAAAGGTTTGCGGGGATAAACGCAATTAATGCTGCAACATTCCACGCTAATGTATATTGTAAACTACGAGGGTTACGCTGATAAAAGAAACCACTGCAGCGAATACACTGTATTTTTTTATTGCGATGAATACCCGTGAGCGCATTCACTTTGTGGCATTTAGGACAAAGCGCTAGGTTGTTGTTTTTGGCGGTTTCAATCAACAAACTCATCCTCCAGCCTTTGCCAAATATAATCTTGATCTAACGTTGCTGCCGCCATAGTAGAACTGATAAGCCATAAAATAAAAGCCAGTAGCCCCATATTAATGGTTAGCTCAGTGTCATCAAGTAATTTATACATAGAAACAACAATACCTAGCATAAACACGTTGAGCATCGCCCAATTATCTAAATGGTGAAAGGCACGAAAAAAATTTAACAGTGATGGTTTTAATTTATTAAACTTAAAGCTGTAGGTAATATAAAAAGAGCCTGCTAAACGTACGATGGGAACGGCAATTGCAAACAGAAAAACCAATACGGCAATCATATAAAAACCACGGTTAATCAGTGCTATGATACAGTCAAATAAAGACGCGTTGTGATACTGCCCGACTAAACTTACTCCCATTATAGGAAGAAAGATCGCGGGTAACAATAACAATAGGCCTGCCATAGACCAATGGTAGCTACGCTCAATTGAATTGACTTTGCGCTCTGTCATTGTACTACCACAACGTGTACACTTCGCGCTTTGGCCTTGTTTTAACTCAGGCTTTTTATAAAGCGCATCACATAATTGACAGGCGATTAATTGCTTCGTGTTAATATTATTGCTCAAGTGACCTGCTTAATTATCCTGTTTAATGATAGAAACAATTTAAATAATTATTTTACACGACAAAACAAAAAAGCAGCAATAATTGCTGCTTTTTAGCGATATAATACCCATGAGTAAATGATGCCTAACTATTTAAGAGAAGACATGTACTTCACTAACTCTTCAATATCAGTATCAGACAGTTTTATCGCTATATTACGCATTATTTCATTAGCGTCGTTACCACGGCTACCATCTCTAAATGTTAATATTTGTTTTTTTAAGTAATCTGCATTTTGCCCAGCAACAGCAGGAAAACCTGCTTGCGCCATCCCTTTTCCTGCTACACCATGACAAGCAACACAAGCGGTGATTTCTTTACCTGCATCACCACCAAAATATAATTTTCGGCCAATTTCACTTCCTTCACCAGTGCCTTCGGTACTGGTTTGCACAGCATAATACGCCGCTAGGTCATCCATATCTTTTGCACTTAAGCCTGCCACCATGCCAGCCATAACGGGGTCTACACGCTCACCTGATTTAAAATCAGCTAATTGTTTAGCCAAGTAGTTAGCACTTTGCCCAGCCAGCTTAGGGTACATTGAAATTGCACTATTACCATCAGTACCGTGACAAGCAACACAGGTTCCTGATTTTTCTTGCCCCGCTTTTACATCGCCGGCATAAATGGCTTTGGCTGACGTTGATGTAACCACTGCAACATTAGTTGTAGCGGAGGCTGTTGTTGCTCCACCGTCTGCTGCACTTGCCGTAGCTTTTGCAACGCTACGTGGTAAACCTGAAAAGTGTGCAGCTAAATCAGCCATATCTTGCTCTGATAAGTTAGCTGCCATTGGCGCCATCATCATATCGGTACGAGCACCTGATTTAAAGTCTGCTAATTGTTTTATAAGGTACTCGGCTTGCTGACCAGCAAGGTTAGGGTAAATGTCTGCCGGACTGATACCAGAAGCACCATGACAGGCACTACATACAGCAGATTTTGCCTTACCTGCTTCAGCATCTCCTTCTACAGCAACTGCTGTATTGAACATACTTGCCCCTAACAAAAGTGAAAATATTATTTTTTTCATTAAATTGCTCTCTGCTTGTCGTTGAGTAAATTGATACTATATAAAATATAAATTATGAATAGTAGACTTATGGTTATTAGACTATAAGTTGGCATATAAAACTATGCTGCGACTTATCGTTTACAATAAATCTCAAAAAATTGACAGCATTTTACACGAATCTGTGCTGTGTGTAACATATTCTGCTAAATATTCCTTGAAAATCTACATTTTTAACACTTTTCTTAATTATTTTATCCAGAATAACGCTATAATAACGCTATATTTTTATTCAGAGTTTATCCCTTGTCTTCTACCACTATACATTTAAGTAAGGCCACCTTTACCATCAGTGCGCCAGATATTCGCCGATTACCAGCAGATAGCGGTATCGAGGTCGCTTTTGCTGGCCGCTCAAATGCGGGTAAGTCGAGTGCATTAAATACACTAACAAACCAAAAGAGTTTAGCACGAACCAGTAAAACACCTGGGCGTACTCAACTGATTAATGTTTTTGAAATTGACGACAATAAGCGTTTAATTGATTTACCCGGCTATGGCTTTGCTAAAGTGCCCTTAGAAATGAAAAAGAAGTGGCAAAAAGCACTAGGTGAATACCTGGAAAAACGCGAAAGCCTTAAAGGCCTAGTGGTGTTAATGGATATTCGTCACCCATTGAAAGACTTAGACATGGACTTAATTCAATGGGCCGCAGATAGCGACCTACCTGTTTTGGCCTTGCTCACCAAGTGCGATAAATTATCGCAAGGTAAACGTAGCGCCGAAGTCCTCAAAGTAAAAAAAATATTAGCGCCCTTAAATGCCGATATTAAAGTACAAGCATTTTCATCGTTAAAACGCACCGGCGCTGAACAAGCCGACGCTATTATTAGCCATTGGTTTCAAGCAGAATAGCTGGTAATAAAATGCAAGAAAAAAAGAAAACTAGCAGCCTTAGCTGCTGCCTGTTTTAATAAACAATTGCTCTAGTAGTAGCGGTAATCGCTCATGATCTTCTAAGAACTGAATACCTACGCTCACCACACCTTGGTCGTTGCGACTATTACAAACTTGGGCTGATATTTTCATTTCAACCCCTGTTGAATCTTGCAAACAAACAAATATTTTACGTTTATTAACATTCGTTCCTTCACTGCTACTTTTAAATAAAAAGCCACAACCCTTGAGGGATATATCACTTATCGCACCGTTAATTTTTATTTCTTTGGTAATATCGTCTTCCTCAACCATGATCATTGCCGGAATATGAATACTGGTTCTTTGTTGCGTTCTCAGCTGACGGTTTTCTATTTTTGTAGGGTACTCAAGAAAAATAAACTTCTCAGGAAATGTAGTAATACTTCTAATAGCAGAGCGAAAAGCAAAACACTCACCTTTATTACCCTCCATTAAATAACGTGCTATCACAACATTACCATCCACTAATACATCTTTGTATTGCAATGTATTCATAGCCTTAGGGTATTTCAATATAATATACTTTCCTAACTCATAACCCACTAAGGCCAGCTTTAAGCGTAGAGGAACAGGATGGTTTATTTGCAGGTCTATCACTTTACCGGGTTGAAGTTCAAATATTTGGGGTTTTTCTTTAGGTGTCAGGTATGTCATGTTGTCCCTATCAAACGACCATTCATTAATAATTATACAAAATAATATAATCAATGCAGGTGAAGTTTACAATATGTAACTTGGTAATATAATTAGGAAAATTTCTATCAACACAACTACAAAACCATTTGAACAAGCTTTATTGACAATATAATATGGCGCAAAAACATGGTTATTCTAATATAAATTGCTACCGTTATGGGGATGGGCACAAAAGCCCTTTATTCCACCGATAAATAATAACCTTAAAGCTTTATTCTTGAATTTCAGGCAAAAAAAACCAGTAGCAAGGCTACTGGTATATGTAAGCTATGGGGAAGCTAGAATAAATTATTACAATAAGTGTTCGTTTAGGAACAAAACCATTATAGAGTAAGAGCTCTATAAATGTAAAGCATTAATAGTATAAATACTCTATTTTTTAATTAAGTTACCTTTGTGCAACATGTATCTTTTGTGTTTTAAACTGCAATTACGATAATAATACGGTGCACCTTGCAGGCTTATTTGTTGCTTGCTTGGCATAGCTATAATCAAAAGCCTCTTAACTATGTAGGTGATTTAACCTTAGTTGAGAGGCTCTAATGTAATAATTAACAGTGAGTGCCCGTGTTAATTATAAATATACGGCGCTATAGTGCGTTTATGCATACCCCTTCATTTGCATCGGCTCTGCTATGTAAGTTAAAAAACTCTGATTTTATAAATAGCCTTATTTATCCCCTTGAACACAGCATCACTTGTTTGCACACTTTCAGCAGAAAAAGTGTAAATTTATTGTGTATTAAATTGTTTTCGATTGTAATACGAAAATAACCACTTGAAATAAATACATTAAAATTATAGATTACCAAGCAATAAATTAAATATTAGTTGGTGGTACCTTGCACAAAAAAGGTTTTTATCCAGTCTAATAAGCTGTTATACCTAAAGAGAAGTTGTCAGTCAGGATGAGATATAGAAAGCTAGATAAATGGGATGCTCCAGAAACTTCAGTAAATTTATTATTTTTTGCGCAACTTCTAGATGAGTTGTTCTTTGATTTTTCCCTAGATACATATAAACCCTCGGCTATGAATTCTAGCCTCCTTTGTGAAGAAGCACTTGAAGTAATCGAGGAAATAGAAAAAGGCAATATCAAAAGACCTAACTTACAACATGTCCTCGATGAACTATGTGAGAACTTAGGGCGAGATCCTGTTACTAAAGAGTTGTTAAGTATTAGTTTAAAACAAATTAATTCTGTTCTAAAAGCCCCTAAGGGGCCTGACACCGAAAAGAAAGTTATAGTTGAGTTAATTTTAAGACAAATTTATTTAAAGAAATATAAGAAGAAAAATGAAGAGTTGCTTAAGCAAGCAATAAAAAGTGATAAAACTGATTTCAGGTCAATTAGAACACTTACAAGAAGTTACGCAACAACGTTAGTAAATCTTGGTTATAGCTTTGAGTACATAAGCGAGGTAACTCAGAAATTTTTTCACTATGATAAAAATAGAATTGCAGGTAACGCTGCTGTTGATGATTTTTTGGATGTTTTTTCTGGAAAACCGCACGAATTTACAATAATTTTTAAGTTCTCTGACACTGTCAAACATTACAAAAAATCATTTGATTCATTCAAGATTGAATTGTTAGATGATCTCAGTGGTATAAAAGCCAATCTATCAAAACACAACTTTAGTAAAAACTCAGATCAGACCTTCGCTTGCTTGAAAGAAATTAAAGCTAGAGATGTAGTTTCTGCTAAAAATAAAGCAGAAGAATTATTGGAAATTCTAAGTACAATTTTCAGTCTGTTTCATCATAAAGAACAAATAAACTGGTTATCTGATTGTTTGATAATTAATCACACAGATAACACAGTTGAGAGATCAAGAAATAAAACGAATGCGATGCACAAATGTGAAGATCAAAAATTAGTCAGAGCTTCTAAAAATGCTAATGATTTTCTATCTGAATTTGGATTGGAATCAAATTCTTTTAATGTATTCACTAGATCAGCAGAATTACACTCATTGGCTTTAAACAGTGATTCTAAAGAAAACCAAATGCTAAATTTATGGATAGCATTAGAATCAATTATTCCAGCAAGTCACGATGACAAAATTTCAAACATCGAGCATATAATTAACAGTGTCACGCCATTTCTGAATCTTATGTACTATCAAAGGCTAGTAAGCCGGTTTACAAGTGATTTATATAACTGGAATAGAAAAGAAACGAGGAATATTTTAAAAGGTATTTCGGGAGAAAACTCTACAGTTAAAGTTGCAAAGTTATTAGCATTAAAATCATATGAACCGCAACGTAAAACCTTGGTTGCTGCATTTAAAGATTTTCACCTTCTCTTGGATAGGTTTAATTATCTATGTTACGTGTACTCAAGTCCTAAAAATATGCATGATGGTCTTGCTTCACATAAGTTAAGAGTAGGTTGGCAAATAAGGCGTATTTACAGATCTAGAAATCTTATAGTTCATAGTGGTAATACACCTAGTTACACTGAAATGTTAATTGAAAATATCCATGACTATTTAGATGCAGTAATGAATAGAATTATTCAACTTGGTTCAAAGACTGGAAAAATAATTAGTATTGAACAGGCTTTTAAATATACAGCGATAATGAACTCTATGATGATACAAACCCTAAGTGTAAAAGGGGCTACATTTGATGACGAATCAATAGAAAAATTGTTTGGTGAAATTTAGGTATAACAAGCCATTCAACAGGACAAAATACAGTTGGCTATTTTCGTTCCTCAAATATTTTCGCCAACTTTATTTTGCCCGTTAATAGGGGCGTTGGTATGACTCCCCACGTCAAGTTAAACCATAAAAATCTCTGCTTTTTTTCGAGCCATATTCGCTTTATGTTTAAAAAATGAGTTAACGCAGTAGATGAAGCAAGTAATTTCGTCGGTTA